>CAMCMT010000004.1 GCA_945875915.1 Synechococcus sp. UW140
GGCCACTGATCGCCTCCATGGCGACCTTGGCCTTGAACTCGGGACTATGAGTGCGGCGCTTGCTCATCGGTGGGAGCCCCTTTTCAAGGGCGGTGCCCCGCCTCAGAGGTTAACGATGGGGGCTGTCCAAGAAAGCCAGACCACCTCAAGCAGGGCGTTGAATCCCCTCGGTGATTAATGCATTAATCAGATGAGAATCCAGCGAATCAAGAGAATCGATTAGGCCTTCAATGCATTGCAAAGGATTTACAATCCAGGGTCCAAGCAACGTCGCCCGGATGATCCGATTGGTCCAGTGGGTCGTATGGAGGCTTAGCCGTGCTTGCTTGATAAAGCGATAAAGCTGGTGAACGTGTCTCTCCATCGTCAAGAGCTTGACAGCACCAGCTGGTAGTGGCGCAGGGGAATCATGGCCATCCATTCCAAGAAGGCAGCCACGCACCCCCTTGATCGTGCGACTAACGGTACTTTGATTGCAATGGCCTAGGCCTGCAGCTAAGTGCCCATTGCCAAGCCATTGGTAAAAGTGAAAAGCTCAAGATCGACAACACTCAGCATAGCCGGGCAATGGAATCAATTTATTTATATACAAACAAAAGGATGCAATCGCAGAAAAGCCAGGTTAATTTCAAGGGCTTTTCCAGTGCATGAATAACAAAATGCGATGGCAAAAGCCGAAGGCAATGATCTAGACTCTAGGCCTGATCTTGGCTTAGTAAAATAGTGGGTGGTGCCCGATGTGGTTAAAAAGGTTTCTCCCCATCCAGGCTGAGCTGAGGCTTAACAAAGGTAGACGGATCCCTAGGCACTGGCAACAATTCGCGCAGTAGACGCGCGTAGGTAACATTAACTCCAACGGTGGCATTGAGGCGCTGCAACAGGCTGGTAACCAGTTGGCGTTGGGTATCGGAAAGATCGACCTCACTGGAGAGCCCTGTTTTATAGCGCAATTTCACATCGCGGAAGGCCTCCAGCGCAGCGCTCACCCCCCGTCTGGCGGCCGCCAATTTGGCCAAGCTGGCCTCATGGTTAAAAAAGGCGGTTTCCAGCCGTAGGCGGATGGCGTTGCGTTCGGCCGCATAGCTCTGGCTGCTGGCCGCTGCCCGACGGGCCAGGGCCTCGGCCTGGTTGGCGGTGTTGCCGCCATCAAAGAGGAGCCATTGCAGGGTCAAGCCCACCGACCAGTCGTAGCCGTTCTGGTTGAGCATGGGGATCACCGTGGCCCCGCAACAACCGCCGCCACTGGCGGTGACATCGAAGGTGCTGGTGCTACTCGCGGAGACCCCCCCCGCCGCAAAGAGGGACAACTTGGGCAGTAGGCCAGCGGCGATGCTATCCCGCTGGCGCAGCAGGGCGTCCCGGGTGGCCAGGATCGTTTCGAGTTCCGGGTTGCCCCGGTAGGCGGCCAGCAGGCTCTCCTCCAGGTTCAGGGGCCAGCGGGCCAGGGGCCGGATCGGATCGCGGGCCGCGGGGGTGATCTGGGGCGGAAGGTTCAGCAGCACGGCCAGTTGGCGCCGGGCCACGGCCCGATCGGCCAGGGACTGGATCAGGGTCTCCTGGTTGCTAGCACTGATGGCATTGCGGCGCAGCCCATTGAGCCGGGGCACCAGGCCCGCCCGCTGAAGATCCAAGCTTTCGGCCAGGATCACCAGATCGTTGGCCAGGGTGGCTTGATTGATGCGCACCGTCTGGTCGGCCTGTTGCAGCTGGAAATAGGCCTCGCTCACCTGGAGCTGCAGGCTGCGCAACTGGGAGGCATAGGTGTTGCGGGCGGAGTCCAACTGGGACCGGGCCGCCTGCACCGCCGGATTCCGGGCGAAGTCCAGCAGGACATAGGTCAGCTGCAGGCCAGCACTACCGCTATTGCTGTAGTTATTGAGATAGGCGCCGCCACCCGTTGGCACGGCAAAGGCCCCTGATGGCATGGCGAAATTGGGACCAAAGCCCAGGCCGGTGTTGCCAACCGGCGCATAGAGGGCGGAGCCCGATTGGCCGCTGCTGCCGCTAGCGATGGCGCTGAGCGTGGGCCAATACAAGCCCTGGGAAGCCCTGAGCTGGGCTAGGGACGCGGCCACCTGCTCCCGTTGGGCCTAAAGCGTGGCGCTGTTGGCAAAGGCAATCGCCAGGGCCTGCTCCAACGTCAAGGATTGAACCGGGCCAGCCTGAAGACTGCTGGGGCTCGGCAGGCTCAGGGGTGCGGCGGGCACCACCTTGGCGGGATTCACCTGGACGCTGGCAGGCGCATTGGCCTCGAGCAGCAGCTGGGGAACCGGCGGCAACGCCCGAAGATCAATGGCAGCCGCCCCGGGCTCGGCCGGGATCAGGCCATCGAGGGCCCGCAGTTGGTGATCGAGCTCCTGCCAGCTGCGCTCCAGACCGGCCGTATCGGCCAAGCCGCCCCCCGGGACGACCTGGGCAGCAGGCCTAGGGGGGAACTCGTATGGGGCTTGGGGCAGGCGTTGCCCACGCCCGATGGATCCCGGCTGAACCTGGGCAGAGGCGAAGGGAGGGAGAAATGACGCGAGAACGCCCAACCAGCCGAAGGCATAAGCCCGGACTAGCAGGCGACTAGGGATGCAGGACGCCAGCAAGGAGCCAGCAGAGGCGGGTTGTGCTCCGGCCGGGCCCTTCTGCCAACCATGGCTCCGGCACCCGTGGCCGCCCCTTCCCATGCTGCCCTTCTACCGCGAATGCCTCAGTTTGCGGTATGGCTCTGACGAGCGATGCCATTGGATCTGCCTAGGTTGGCACCACCACACCCGTCCTTGGCCAAGGCAAGCCTGGTGGGCCATGCTGGACGCCATAGTGAGCCCCCCCGACCAAGCCCCCAGCCCCTGGCACCAGCGGCAACTGGGTCGGCTGCAGCAGCGCTGGTGCCGCCTCTCCGATCACGACCAGGTGGGGATTTGCCTGGCGGCCGTGGGAACGGCCCTGGTGGGCTGGGCCCTGGTCTGGCAAATCCCCACCGAGGTAGCCGGCCAGGGGGTGTTTCTTTACAGCGACAACGCCGCCATCCTGAATGCCCGCGCCGGTGGCCAGGTGATCAAGATCAACACCAAGCTCGGCGCCCAGGTTAAGAAAGGGGAGGTCTTGATGCAGCTTTACCTGCCCGTTCTGGCCCGCCAACTGCAACAGGAAAAGGGCAACTTGGCCCAACTGCAACGCATCAACAGCGACCTGGACCATCGCGATCGGATGCAACTGCAAGCCGAAGCCACCAGTCGCGACACTGCCCTGGCCAAGCTCGCCGATGACGGCAGGCGCTACCAGGGCTTGCAGTCGGTTTACGCCTCGAAACTGCGCAACCTCGACTGGCTCAGCCAGCGCCAGGTGGTGGCGCCCCTTTCCAATGACGTGGTCGCCGCCCAACAGGCGCTCACCAGCACCAGCGTCAACCTTGATGACGTCAAGATCAATGCCAAAAAGGTGATCGCCAACTACCAGCAGGTGAAGGTGAGCCTGGAAACGGCGGCCCAACAGCGCCGTTATCAGATTGAGGATCTCAAGCGCCAAATACGGGTCACCGAGGCCAAGATCGCCTACGAGGGCTTGATCGAGGCCGACCGGGATGGCACGGTGCTCGATCTGCAGGTCACGGCGGGACAAACCGTGGGAACGGGCCAGCGGCTGGGCACGATCGGCCGGCCCGATGCCGCCAGCGCCAGCAAGCTGCCCCTGGAAGTGGTGGCCTATTTCAACCCTGCCGATGCCAGGCGCCTGCCCTTGGGCCTTCCGGTGGAGGTGGTGCCGCTCTGGAACCAGCGGGGTCGGTTTGGCGGCATCACCGGCACAGTGACGCGGGTGCTGAGCCTGCCCGCCAGCGTCGATGACATCTCAACCACGATCGGTAACCCCCAGCTGGCCCAAGAACTCACCAAAAATGGACCGGTGATGCGGGCCGACATCAGTCTGGACCGGGATCCGGCCAGCAACGATGGCTACCGCTGGACCCTCTCGGGCGGCAGTGGCGTCTTCCCGGTGCGGGAAGGGCTGACGGCCACTAGCCACGCCTACGTGGAATGGCGCAGCCCGATCAGCTACGTGCTGCCAGGGGTGCGCTCCCTAATCGGCGGCTACCGCAGCCAGCGCATTGATCGCCAGTGGAACAAACCCTTTCTGCGCCAGCCAGCCAGCTTGCCCTAAGACTCCAAAAGTCCTAGTCCGCCCCCCCACGAGACTGCCCAACCATGGCCCCACGTCTACCGAAACTCCCCAATCCCCTTCTGCGCAAGGAACTGCCCTGGCTGGTTAGCGAGGTCGTGCTGCTGATCATTCTCTGCAACGCCAACGCGCCGGAATTGTGGTTTTGGCTGGTGGTCCTGATCGTGATTTTGGGATACCGGATTGAGCGCTGGTTGTCCTCACGCCAGTCCCAATAGGAACAACACCAACGCAACAAAAGCAGATGGAAAACAATAACAAACGAGACAAAAATGAATTGAAAAAGAGTTTTGGAGCTAAAGACTGTTCACTGAAGAATAGCGGAGAAATAGAAAGCCCATGGGCTGAGGCTAGGACTGAATGGATGCCAACAGGGGCCCTCGAAGCCTGACCCAAGAGGGTCCGATAGGGGCGAAGGCGAAACCAAGACCACTCCATGGACCCAAAAGGGCACGAACCGCGAAGGAGGGGGTGAGACGGGCAAAAGGTCGCCTGGAACACATCGAAGGGCATGGCTCGACACAGGGGGGCTATCAGGCAAGGCCCTATAAAGAGAAGGCCAAAGGTCTTGGTTCGACGACTCACCAGCATTAATCGGTGAGATGGGCAACCAAGACCTGGGACATTAAATGAATGAGCCACGCCAGGAAACTGACGAGGCGGTTGATGGTCAGCAGACAAAAATAACCATTACTCCATAACGATTGGACATCACAAATGTCCAACTAAGTTGTTCATGCCAATCATCTTTGGCATTAATTTATAGCGTCACAACATAGGAACACCCATCAACGTATGGGTGAATGCGACTACCCACAACACCGTTTTTGGCCCCCCAAGGATCAAGCAATGCAAGAGCTCGGCATGGACAACCAAAACTCCCTCATTGGCAGTGGTGCCATCCCGGGTCTTGCTGACCAAGCGAATCCACTCGTGGACCTTCGGTCCCCGCTGTCGCCCTTACTGGCGCCGGAACCCATCCTTCAGCACGACGTCCCGAGTCCCTATGACCCCACACCATGGAAGGGGGACAGGTTTACGGAAATCAATCGAAACCCATTAACACCGGTGGCAGTAAGCCAGCGACAAGATTTAGGCGCAGTTTATATTGTTACATCAAAAAGTGATAGGCTAGACCAACTTGAGAAAGCCCTTACCAGAGCAGGGGCTAAAACCATCCAGGTTGATGAAAACTCAAGCCTAGCCAACCTTGTTGCACAGGTCAAAGTCCATGCTCCAGTGGGCGGCTACAGTGCGATTCATCTGCTGGGTCATGGTTCCGAAGGGCAATTCATTGTTGGCAAGGATACCCTAACCAGCCGTAACCTGTGGAGGCACAAGGACGAATTAAAGGAATTAGGGAACCTGTTAACGGACGATGGAGACCTCTTAGTTTATGGCTGCGAATCTGGCAAGGGCACGGCAGGGCAACGCTTGATTGATGGATTAGCCAAATACACCCGGGCCGATGTGGCCGCATCAGATGATAGAACCTATTCGGATTTAAGCAACCACACCAATGATTGGCTTTTAGAAGAACAATTAGGAACAATCGAAGCAAAATCAGATATTTTGACAGGGTTGAACTGGAGTGGCTCACTTGGGAATGCACCAGTAAACTCATACAGTCCAGTATTATATGCAAACAAAGTATTATCAATAGATGCCTCAAACTCAACAGATTTGATATCAATTCAAGCCAGAGAAGGTGCTAAATCAGGGGAAACAACATTAGTAATAACTGGGCTTGGAGAAACAATATTACAATATCAAACCACAGGTGTCGACAAAATAGTCATTACAGGTGAACCTGATAAGGGGCTAAGAATTGGAAACATTGATCTCGATACTGATAAAGCAGATAATTTCTACCCAAATGCATACAAGCTAGATATATCACTAAAGGGATCATATCATGCAGGCCTAGAACACTATAATGTAAATCCAAAAGAAGAAACTAATTACCGTGAAGGCGCCGAGAAGTCCATCAATAATGGCTACAAAATAGTAACCGCGCCAGTTGATTATGACTACAGCATAGGAATATACGGAAGCATCAAGACGTATGGCGGAGACATAACAATTAGCAATGAAGGAGGGGACACAACAATGGAAAACAGGGCAAATATCACTTTTAAAGGGTCAACTATTGACACGCGGGGAGATCAAACAAGCAAAATAGGTGATCTAAAGATTAAATCACACCTGTCTGCCTTAGCAGCTCCCCTAGCATTTTGGTTCCCAAAATCGTCTTCATCCGTTAATATAAACAGCTCAAAAATCGACGTTCGCAGTTTATCCATTGATACAAAAACGGAAATTGACCCATACCTTAATTATAAGCTCATAGATGGTGCCTTTGGTACCTTTGTGGATAAATTCGAACTTGATTCGATAATTGATTCAGGCCTGTATGGATTACAGGGGATGGTACTACCTGCCGTTGTAAAAGTAGGTGCCGTAAACAGCTCAGTGTCAATCAAAGACTCACAAATAAACGCCAAGGATTCGATTTCATTAGACCAAGTAGCTAAAATATCACTTGAAAGCAAAAGCTCAGAAACAAACTCCAAAGACTTGGTGATGAATACGATCAATAGGATTACAGGCTCAGAATGGGACTTAGCGCTTGCGGTTACTAAATCAGACTCAAATGCAACAATTGACATCTATAATAGTAATCTGAATGCCGGCAATATTAGTTTTTCAACAGACGCCACTAATAAACTCAATAGCGCTGCTCAAGTGGCCGCGAATCTTGGTGGTACTAAAGACACTCCAACCGAAGAAGACCCTAATAAAAAAAGTGGAACAGCTACTGGTGATAGGAGTGGTTTAACCGCAGCGATTGCAGTAGGGAATACAAACTCGACGATATCAATCGATAAAACTTCAAACTTAAAGGCAAATCAGCAACTTTCCTTGGAAACAATTGCGACCCCATCGCTTGAAACAAGGGCTCAAACAAGTGTCTGGGGAGATGGGTATATTACAATAAGTAATGCGGTTGAAGTTGATAAAACAAATAGCACAATCAACTTGGATGGTACATTAATAATAACGGGAGAAGAAAACCCCGACAGTACATCCACTAGCGAGCCCGCATCCAAATTATATATCAAAGCGCCAACGGCAATCGATCAAAGCCATCTGAAGGGGGAACAACAAATCAAGAATGGAGATGTCATTAAAGGAAGCAATGGACAAGGAGCTGAGAATTATTTCTCCTATTCAGGCCCAAATACAACTGCAAACAAGTTGAGCTCCAGTTTCGAAACTATAGACTTGGCTTATGCGGAAAACTTCACAATAGTTACATTAGACCGATACAATAACATCAATAATCTAACAGTTGGAACCAGAGTTAAAGCTAATGGTATTCAGCAGACAGCCTACGAAGTTTCTCAAAACAATGAAGGAATCCTTTCAATAGAGGATCGTGTTGGCAATACAATAGCAAATGAAGCTAAATTTTCAGTAAAAAATGGTGATATAATAACCTGGAGTGACAAAAACACTTACCAATACGTAGGTACAAGCGATATTATTGTAAATCTTTCGGAAATAAGCAGTATTGACGGTAAGTATTCACTGTCGTCATCGGGGATGTGGAATTTAGTCCCTGTGGTGATAAAAGATCAAAGCTATACGGTGACAGCCGTAATCCCTGGCGATGGGAACAATGGAGATCGGATCGTGATTGCCACAGATCGACCTAATGATATCGATGCGAACGGTGCAACGGGTAGTCACTATGAGGTCTACAAATCAGCAACAGCAGTGTTTAATGCCGCGTCACCAAGTGAAGTTGATCTTAGCCGGAACGAGATACAGTTGCCCCTGCAAGCTAATGGTACATTCACACCAATTAATTCCGGGCAGATCATAACCTACTATGTCCTCGCTGATCAGCAAGCAGGAACGGATTCGGCTGCAATTGAAGGCCTCCAAACAGATCGCGATTATTATGTAATTCTACGAGGACCCGGACGAATAGCTTTTGCACTGACTCCAGAAGACGTACTAAGCAATAAAGCCGTTGATCTTGTTGGCTACGGGATCGGAAATCAACATGTCCTCCGCTACGAAGTTGGTCAATCCCAGACCCTCACCCTGACAGCAGGGCAGAACTTGACATACACAGCTAACGCCATACAGCAAGTTGATAAAATCACAGTAAGCGGAAACTATCATAAAAATGATAACATTAATCTTAGATTTAAAGCCGATGGCTCAACCGCTTACACCAACATTAGCTATGTAGTACCAACGGATGGGATGTCATTGATCAATATTCGTGATGGGCTGCTAAGCTTAATAAAAAATTGCACTGGGCTCTGCTCGGGTAATGACGCCTATATTTCAGCAGAAATAGATCCATTCGATAGCAATGGTATTCGCCTATCATCATTGACAGCGGGGAAAGGATATCAACTCGTAGGAAATACAATTAACGGAGAAGACGTTCAAACCAATAGCCTTATGATTGGCAGTAACCTTGTCGAAGGTGACGTTCTGACAATAAGCTTTAGCGAGAATGCAAGCGAGAATCAACAAATAGTAAGCTATACAGTGAATAGTAGCGCAAGTACAGAAATTCGTGACGGTCTCATTGCAGCTATAAACAAACAGATAGGCCTAGGCATAGGTGATAAAGCATATGTAAATGCAGCGTTGGTTATCAACCCGAGTACGGGGCTAGAAAACAGTCAACAGATTCGATTATATGGAAAAATAAACGGCAAAAAATACTCTATTACAAGCAAAGTAAATGGAGCTAGTACAAGCAATCAATTAAGCGTAAATTTACTCAACGAAGCCTACAAAGATTCTGATACCAGCCAAAATATTGATCTCAGTTCAATTACGGTAAACCAAGGTTTAGCCAACCAAACAAATCTAACATTCACAACGAATACGGATGGTCGCTATGCCAGTCAGTCTGTAGTATCTGTCACATCTGGCTTGCTCCAACGCATTGATGGTCGTCTACTGAATGCAGACTTGTTCCTGACGAGCGAGAATGTCCTATTTGATAATAGCGGCCAAGAAAACAAGGGAGTACAGGCTATTGCGACCAATCAAACCATCTATGTTGAAACTAAAAATAGTACGGGTACCGGTTACATTGGTAAGTACTATAAATACCTAGGATTAAATAATACATTAACGGGTGTGGGTCTGCGTACACATCTTGGTGCCACACCAGACAAGAAAATTTGGCAGGAAACAAGCGGAGGAAACTACAATCTTAAGCCCGTTGGCGGAGTAAATTCAGGCTATGTACTGGAAGGAAGTTCATCGGGACCAAGTTTACAAGGAGCTAGGTTGGTGAGCACTAGCAGGGCAGTGCTGCAGGTGCAATGTGATGCTCCCTATGTGACTTTCAACCCCAATCAAGATGTCAACAGTACAAACGATACCTTACACCTCAATGGTCTAGGACTAGAAACTGGCGAAATAATCACCATCTACAATGATCGCAGTTACCAACAAAAGGAAAAAAATAGCTACTTTAGTTCATTAGACACCAGCCTGTGGCAAGCCGCTACTAATTATTGGACGGGTGTACAGGTACCAGTTACGACTAAAAATAATTTTGGCCTAGTTGAGGCCCAATACTTTAATAACCTACCTGGCCTAGTAAGCTCAAGCACTACAGCAACACCGACAGGCCTAAGTAATGGTCAAACCGTCTATTTAAAGATAAACACGACTGATTCAAGTATCCATATATACAAGGATGCTGAGGGTCTAATCGCCATCAATCGCCCAACCGCATTACCAGAAGGAATTAAACCTTTTCTTAAATTTACGGTGACTATAGATGCCGGATCAAGTGGGATCCGGGGGATCCAATCCGGCCAAGAGTTGCGCGTGCTTGCCCTAGGAGCTGACCACTACCAAGTGGCAACCGATGAGCAGCAGTTCTTAGCGGCTATTCCGAAGTTGCTACTAGGCAACCAACTAGTGAATGATCAGGCTTCCTTCGAAACAGTGGTAGAGCCTATTGGCCATAATACAACGGGTATAAAAATTGACACAGCAATTATAGCTAAAAATAGTGCGTATGCATCTTCCGCCAGCGGATCAAATCCAAAACTTAGAGATTATGTCAATAATCCCTCTCTGCTATGGTCGACAAGGAACTATAAAAATCAGGGCGCTTTCATTGGTTCACGCTTTAAGGACTCTATGAAAGAGGCCAATGGCGAAGAATTTAAGACAAGTAATGATGGCTTTTCACCATCAACAGCAATCAATGCAGTAGATCATAAAGCCATTACAACCATAAATGGAAACATAATATCAACGGTCAATAATGATAAAAAAAGACCCACTCTTGAGATCAGTAATACGATTATCGAAAGCTATAGTGCTTACAGCGATGCAGCAACGAACAAGGATGGTGGAGATAAAGATAAGGTCAGAACAGTCTCAATCGCAGCGTCCATAAGCGAAATATCAAATTCCGCGCAATTCATCTTGAATAAAAATGCAAGTATTGGCTCCACCACGAGTCCATTTGGAGACGTTACTTTAAATGATAGCATAACCTATCCAAGCAAATTTATGTCTAAATTTGGAAGCTTAGAATTAGTAAAAGAATATATTTCTAATCCGCTAAATGTAGTAAAAGCCCTATCGGGGTTTAGCGGAGAGTTAATCAAAAATGGCTTCAATTCCTACGCAACAGTGAAGAATAAATCCAAAGATCTAGATACGGCAAAAAAGAAAGACAAAACCGTAGATGATAATAAACAGGAAGGTGCGAGCCAAGCCCTCGCAATCGCCCTAAATAAGGTGAACCTTAAGGCGATATCACAAGCCCAGCTAGCCGGATCAATTAGTGCTCAAAACCTTGACATAAACAACATTAACAGGCATGATTCCGTTTTAGGCGCAGGTGACGTTCATGTTGACATTGGAATAGATACCTATACAAAAATAACGCATGGCAAATATGAAAAGGAAGAAACAAATAAAGATGGGACGAAGACTAAAAAATTCAAAAAATCCGAAGCAGAAGAGAAACCTTTATCGTGCCTAAAAAATTTCATTCAATGGGGTAACGTTGCAAAAAATGGAGTTGGTGCAGTCCTAAACATGGAAACTACCAGCAACAAAGCTGAAACAATAGTAATGTCTACGGCCAATCTTAAATTGAGTGGCACATTAAAAAACACAACCAAACAATCAGGCCAAGTTGTTCATATTGTCGTAGGATCAGGGTCATCCAACAATAATGGATTTCAAGGAGGAATTGACCTCACGCTTGCAGGTGGAGATACTCATGCAGACAGCACTGGACTGCAGTTCAATCATGGTGCGTCGCTCTCTGCAGCAAACCTTAGGGGGTCTGCAAGCAATGATGTCAATCGGATAGATATCAATGGAGCAGTACAATACACCGAGTCCAGGGGTATCGGCGCCGTATTAATATTTAGTGAAGTCGAAAGACGTACTCGCAATAGCTTTATGGCAGCTATGGGCAGCCAGCTTCAGATTACAGACAGTATCCTTCTAGATGCATCAAACAATGGGGCAATTAACCTATTTTCAATAGCGGGGACAGTTGCCGTTGAGGACAGCAACACAACCGAGAAAGACAACTCAAGTGTATTACTAAAATTAAGAGGTGCTAGCGCTGAAAACACACAAGTGGCAATGGCGGGTAGTATTGGGTGGTCTATACTTAATGATAAAACGGAAAACATTCTCTCGGTTGCACAAGGCCAAGCGATAGGCCCTAACCAGATAAAATTATCGGCAGCAAATACTACAGAATTAAACAACTGGAGCGGAGCTATTGCTTACAGCAAAAGCGGATCACTAATCAACCCGGAAACAAAGGATACAACTCCTAAGCAAAGAGCAGGAGAATTCACATTGGCTGGGGCTGCGGCCGTAAATCAAATCAATCGAGACACGACAAATACGATAAATGGTGTGCTGGCGACAGGCAACAAACCTGCATCAATTCACCTAGTAAGTGACACCCGAAAAGCACAGGAAACCGCAGGAGCCATTAGTCTATCCGGATCAACAGGTAGTGGTCAAAATTGGGTTGGGGCCGCGTCGATCGCCCTAAATCTAGATCTAGATAGTAGTGGAAGCAGCACAACATCGCATGTTAACAACCTAACAACCTCTAATTTCGAAGGAAGCCTTAGCATTGAAGCAATTGAAGGAGCAAATGCCACGTCAATTGCTGGTCAGGCTGCAATAGCGTGCAATCCATTGGTAGATGAAGCGCCAAAAAGAGCTTCAGGTTCAGTAGCAGGAACGTTCGGCGCCTCCATTGCCATAAACGATTTAAAAGTAGACACTGCTGCCCGTTTGAGCAACAGTTCAATCACTTCATCGATGCCCTCGAACATCACCTTGGCAGCACGTAGCGAGGGTGTAGACATGATCGCCTCGGCAGTCAGTGGGGCAGGTTCGATCGCGACATCGAACAATTCAAGTTCCTATGCAATTGCGGGATCCGGCGCAGGGGCCCAGAATTCCTATAAGAACGCAATTACTGCAGAGATCCTACAATCAACGGTCAATTCAACATCATCGACAACAGCACCAACCATTAACATTAGGGCTAGTTCCGGCGAAAACCTGCTGGCGATGGCTGGCGGCATTGATGTTGCCATTGCAAATGCAAGCGGCGTAGGGGACAAAGCTAACTCCCTATCAGTGGGGGCATCAACAGCAATCAATGAATTAAGTGGTGACATCACGGCCCGAATCGATGGCACATCCACCATTCAGGCGAACCAACTAACGATCAGTGCTGCCGATGGGTCTGCTGTTGGGGCCTACGCCATTGCCGGTGCCTTGGCCGCATCGGCATCAACATTAGGAGAAGCCTTCGACGGAGCCTTTGTGGGCTCCGGTACGGGCAATACCGTGAACCGCCCTGTAACAGCGGTGATTGGCGATCCCCAGGCTGGCCTATTGGTGGGAACGGGAACCATCAGGGCAAACGATTTAACGTTGAACGCGGAGCGAACGGCAGATGCAAAACTGATCTCTGATGCTGCTGGTGCAGCGATCAGCCTTGCGTATGGCTCAAAAGCAGCAAAAAGTGCAAGTTTTGCTGGAGGATTCGCCTTCAACAAGTTGAGCGGAGGAATCACTAGTGGTGTCTATAACATCAGTGATCTAAGCATTCGTTACAGCACAAGCATTCGAGCATGGGCCCATAAGAGTGGGCGTGAGGGTTCAGCCCAAGGCAATGTGTATAGCTTCGCCGGTGGCTTTGCCGTGGGCGGCGCCCAGGGCCTATCAGGTGCTGCAAAGGCTGGCGCCCTTGGGTTGGCTATTGCAAAAAATACGATCAATGATCCCATAAGGGCCCAGATCAAATCTGTTGCTGGCCACAGCCAAACGAACCTATTGGGGAGTGCTACGCGCCAAATCGGCCTAGGATCGCTCAACATCCAAGCGCAAAATGAACGGCTGATTAGGGCTGAGGCAACAGGTGACTCACTAACATTCTCAAGTTCCACTTCTTCGGCAGGCGCCTTAAGCATTGGCGCTGCCCAGGCTATAAACTTAGTCAATGGTAATGTTGAAAGCCTGGTTGATCTAGCTAACACCGTAGAATTTAATCTGGGTGGAGTACTTACACTCTCAGCTGTTGACATCTCTCAGACCTCTAGCTTGGCCCTAGGTGTCGCCCTTAGCGGGGCTATGGGCGCAAACAGCTCGCTGGCACTCTCCGGTGGCGGTGCCAGCTCCATTAACACAATCACCAGTGAGGTTAATGCATCCATAACCACAGGATCGTATCGAAATACAGCCAGTGATAGCACCCTAACAAAAGCCACATCCCTACAGGCAGCAACGCAAACATTAAAAAACGACGGTAGTTCTGCTCAAAGGCGTGGTATCAAGGCAGAGGTTGGCGCTGGCAGTGCAGCTGTAGCACTGTCTAACAAAGATGCAACAGCCGCGGCGATTGGAGTTAGCAAAGCCACGAACCAAATCAACTGGAATAAAGCAACCCAGACAGGGGTTAGTACCAAGCTTGAAGTCGCCAACATCAAAACAGAAGGTGGCTTGGAGTTAACATCAATCAACAGCGATAAAATTGACGCCAAAATAGCAGCGGTGAGCATTGGCATCGCAGCCAGTGGTAGCGGCGGCAATGCAGTAGCCATCTCCGCGGCCGTGGCCGAGGCCACCAATCAGATTGGAACCAGTACTTCAGCCCAGATCATTGGCCGTGACATGGTCAACAGTGTCCTTAATGCTGGGTCGCTCAAACTCGTAAGCCTTGACACAAGCGAGATCGAAGCTGGAGTTGGAGCTGGTAGTGTCTCGTTCTCTTTTACCGGAGGTAAAATCAGTGCAGCCCCCGCCATCGGGCTAGCCCTTGCAAGCAATACCCTCTCCGGCTCAAGAACAACCTCAATTGCTGGCTTCAGCAATATCACTACAAGTACCGGTGATCTCAGCCTACGCAGTAGCAGTGAATTGCTCGATAGTAACGGCAATAGCCTCCAATCTCGCCGGATTACCAGTACCGCAGCCGCAGCAGCGGTCTCCGCGGCAATCGGTTCAAATTCCCTGGGGGTGGCCGGGGGCGGAGCCTCCTCATACAACACGATCCTTGGAGATACCACCGCCTCAATCACTAGCCCCACGATCATGAGCGGCGGCAAACTAAGCGTTCAGGCCAGCTCCCCAGGAACAATCAACGCAAAGATCATCGCGAATTCGGCTGCCGCTGGCTTGTCGGTAGATGGCACTACCGGTGCGGCCAGCATTGGCCTCAGCATTGCCCGCAATTTCATCGGTGCAACCCAGAGCAATCCTGGCGAATCCGGTGGCAGTCCAACCCTGGCCGATGGCGGCAACGGCAACCGGATAGCTGCCACCATTTCGGGGACCAGTGCCAATTCCCTTCACACCCTGACAGCAAGCGGTGCGATCCGGGTTGAGGCCAGCCATAACGCCACCATCAAAGCTGAAGTTGTGGCCGTTTCAGCCGCAATTGCTGTCTCCACTTCAGGGGGCGGGGCCCTCAGTGGCGCCGGCAGTGAGGCGACCAATGTCATCGCCAGCAACACCACCGCAACCATCATTGGCAATGGGACCGCTAACAGCAGCCTGGTTGGCACAGATCTCACAATCCGCGTTTCCGATGCGGCCAGCATCGATGCAACCGCTGTCGGCGCCTCCCTAGCCGCCAGCTTTGCAGATAAAGCTGCCTTTGCCCCATCAATTGGCATCTCGCTTGCCAACAACACCATTCGCCGCAACGCCAAGGCCGAACTGGCCAACTTCGGCTCAGTTCTAACCACGAGCAATATGGCTATCACATCGACAAACAGTGGCAAAATCAACTCTGATTCAATTGCCGCCGCAATAGCCGTTGCTGTTGGTGGAAAGTTCTCACTTGGCTTATCTGGTGGTGGGACGAGTAGTCTTAATACAATCACAGGCACTAACCAGGCCCTCGTCAATAGCGCCAACCTCGGCACGGCGTCTTCCACTTGGAATGGAACAGTCACGGTCAATGCAAACGATACCTCTACAATTAACGCCAAGGTACATGCGATTAGCATCGCCTTAGCTGCCGGAGACAAAGGCGGCTCTGCCGCCATTGGTGTGGCCTTTGCCCGCAACTTCATAGGCGAAACCCAGGCCAACAGAGCCCTCAGTGGTGGTTCTCCCCAAAGCTTCACCAACCTGATCGGCACCAGCGGCAACCTGGTTCGCGCTGCTATCACCAATTCCAACCTCTACGCCAAGGGCGCTGTCTCCGTTACAGCCAGCAACGCCGCCAAGATAACAAGCTACGTCGATAGCTTCGCGGCTGCCATTTCGATAACAGGTGGCGGAAGCCTTGCCCTGGTGGGTGCTGGCTCCGAGGCCACCAACCGCTCCCTGGTTTCGATTCAGGCCTTCGTTGGCGCCACCAGTGGCAAAACGATCAGCCTCAACACTGGAGCCCTCACTGTTAGCAGCAGCGACAGCAGCTCGGCCGACTCCACCGCCTGGGGTGCTGCCGTCGGGGCCAGCTTCGGGGGAGGGCTCTCTGTTGCGGCAGCCATTGGCGTTTCCCAAGCCGGCAACACCCTCAACAACACCGCCGACACCACCGTGGCGAACATCGCCGCTGGCTCCAAGGTTGGAGCCCTCTCAGTGACGGCCAGCAAAACCAAAGCAGACGATCGCAGTGCCTCCATCTCCGCTAAATCGGCCGCGGTAGCTGTAGCCCTCAGTGGTGGCTCTAGCGGTGGTTCCCTAGCTGGCGGTGGCGCTGATGCCATCAACATCCTGCTTGGTGATGCCACCACCAACATCAGCTCCGCCAACCTCACGGTTGCCGGTGCCATTTCCCTTGGCAGCAGCAACAGCCAGAGTGTTGATGCCGGGGTTGGGGCTGGAGTCGGCGCTGGTTCGGCGACCGGAGTCGGCGGCGCAATCGCCGTTGGAGCGGTCAAGGTGCAAAACCTCCTGGGCATCGCCACCGCAGACGCCACCAACACCTCCCGGGCCAAAGTTCAAACCACGATCTCAAACTCCAACTTAACGACCACAGGTACAGGTATCATTAATCCAGATCTCACAGCAAGTAGTAGTTCCACAGTCAGCTATGGGACCACAGCGATTCCTGTCAGCGTGGCACTAACCACAGGGCAGTTCGCAGGAGGCTTCTCAGGAGCCTTTAATGATTCGCGAATAGCGTATAACGTGGGCACCACAGTAACCCAATCGAACCTCATTTCAGCCGGATCCCTAACGATTACCAGCAAGACAGACAACAACATCGATAAGGCCCAAACCGACGCTGGAAGTGTTGCCATTAGCGGCAATCCCGGCATTGGTGTTGGTGTTGCAATTGGTGCCGCTGAAAACAAAAATTTAATCGACAACATTAATACTGTGACCATCAGCGATGGTGGATCGAATGTAGACGCAAAACGCTACACGATCCAATCGAAGGGAGACCTAACGATTAAAGCCGATGATGCCCGCAGCACGATTAATGATTCAAAGTCAACAACAGCCGTCGTGAGCGGTGGCATCAATGCCCTCTCTGGAGGCGGAGCCAGGATTAAAAATACGATCGCCAATGTCATCACCACGACAGTCACAGGCGCTATCGATGTCAATGCAGGTGTCATTGGGGATGCCACTGTCATGGTCGAAACGACACAGCTTGCAAGCGCTACGCAGGCGCAGGTTGACCAAGTGGTTCTCGATGGCCACTTTAACAGCGGCGATAAGATTGCCATTAAAGTGACAACAGGAAATACGGAGCTAGTTGTCACTTATCAAGTTACCAGCCCCACAGCATTGGCAATACAGACTGGATTGAGAGACGCCATCAACAATCAAATTGGGACCAGTTATTTGGCCGCGATTAGCGGTAATTCAATAAACACAATCACGATCACTGCAAAGCAGGCCAATCGTAGTTTTAGAAGTGAACTAACTAGCACTCCGGCCGTAACTAGCAGCGGATCTATAACGATTGCTGCCTCATCAAGCAACACTAATTTGAATGCTGAAATTGTGGCCACATCCCTCGCTGCAGGCATGGGCGTGGCCGTTGGGGCGGGAGTGGTCGAAAACACCATCAACAACCGTGTAACCGCCCTCACCCAGTCTTCAACGGCTGCAGTAGGCCGCAATGCCCCCACCTTCACTGCAGCATCGAACATCACAATCTCCAGCTCAACGGCAGACACCATTGAGCAGGCAAAAGCCATCACGGCATCGGCCTCTGGTGTTGTCGGTGCAGTGGTCAACAGCGCTAAAGCAACGATTACGTCCACAAGTCGAGCCCAAGTTCAGGCGGGTTCCCTCTACACGCCCGATGGCACCAGCTTGATCCAGGCTGCCTCTGCCAATACCCTCAATAGCAGCAGCCTGGGAGGGACCGTTGGTGGTTTAGCTGGTTTTGGCTTGATGGCTGCCGAATCAAACCTCGGTAGCAATTCAGTTGAACCAGAAGTGCAGGCCCTGCTCGGTTCTGGTGCCAGCATTTCGGCCAAGGATGTGGCGATCAACTCCTTCTCACGCGACAGTGTCTATGCAGACACCCTCAGTGCGGCCGGAGGTGGGCTGTTGTCCGGTGCCGGTGCCCAATCTACCGCCAGCACAAACCAAACAGTTCAGACCAAACTCGATGCCAACGCCACGATATCCGCCACCGGCAGCCTTAAACTCTCCAGCCTAGTCGATCAAACCAGTGAAGACGGCACCCCTGGTGGTATCGATACGCGTGCTGTCGGTATTGCCGTCTCAACAGGTCTAGCGGGTGGTGGTGCCAACTCGACCATTGCAATCATGAGTAAGTCATCGATTGATCTTGGTTCATCGAGTTCAGTTACCGCTGCTGCGATTGACATTGCGGCGAACAATAGCATCCAGAAAAACAAATACAGTCAATCCAATAACAACAGCCTTGGCGTAATTGGCAATGGCAAAGTCTTTGTCGCTGGCCAGGCTGGTGGCGCAGGGATTAAGTCAACCACATTGATTGGCGATGATGCTGGTGCCTTTGGAGCCAACATAAATCTCGGAGCGAATAGCACCGTCCATGCCCTGGGAAGCAAGGCAAATCCAGGACTATTGTGGATGCATGCCAGAACGGGTGTGTATGCCACTGACGACATCACCCTGGATGCCGTGTCGGCCCTAGCAGCGGTATCCGCCGAAAGCCAAGTCATCAATAAGGCCAAAGCAAGTGTGGCCGCAGCTGGTGGCGTCAAAATTATCAACGATAGTGGTGATGTATCCATCACAGCAAAGAGCGATGGTACGGTCAGCAGCTCGAGTTCCGTACTGGCAGGACAATTCGGATTTGGTAACGCCTATTCAACGGCTACTAATCAGGTTAGCAATGTACTAAGTCTGACTGGAACCACGATCAAGGGCCAAACGATCAAGCTGTGGTCAGGACTCGATGCCAATGGGGTGCCAGATATCCTAAGGAGCACGGCCGATAGCCAAATCAACTCAACAGTTCTAGGGGTACCGCTCTCCCGTGCAAATGCTACGAGTGTGGATACGAACTCGATCTCAATTGTCGATAATTCCAAGTTACTGGCCCGCGGCAACGTGGAACTCAAAGCTCAAGGGAAAGACTGGAATGGCAAATCTAACAAGCGCTCCCTTGCTGATGCCACATCCTATATATTGATTGCGGCCCCAATCAAGGGCACGACGACTGGTAACGATTCAACCACGAATACAATCACGATCGACAGCAGTTCACAGGTTGTAGCTGGAGCCCAGCACCAAATCAAAGTAATCACCCTTCCGAACAGCGATAATCTTGCCAACCAAAACAGCTATCTCAACCTATCTGGCAGCAGCGCGCTAACGTCAGCGTTGGTCAAAGACACCAAGCTGAACGCTGCCCAGCTGGCGTCCTTAGGTCTTGATGGGACCATCGACTACAGCTATCGCCTATTGGCATCCCCGACAGGGTCCTTGGTGGATCTGGGCACATTTATTGGTGTGGTATTGCCAGATCTACTCTGGAATGATGCCAGCCAGCGCCCCTATCTCGATACGATGGAGCTGGGCAGTGAACTCTTTGAGCAAGACAAACGCCTGAGGGATTTAATTGCAGCAAACGACAGCTCTCCTTCTAACAAGGCGCTCTATTTATCTCAACAGGAGGCCCTGCGGCGACAGGCGGCCCAGCTTGGACTGCTTGATGCGAACACTGGCACAATCCAAGGCAAGCTCGACGGCCTAGCGATCCATCTACCAGACCTGTATGCAGCAGCAGGTTCGGTGTTTCTCGATGCCATTGGTGGTACGATCAATATTAATGGTCTGCAAACGAATTCAGCTCCTGCCAACATTCCATCCAATATCAAGGCCTATAGCGACAGCTCAATCTCAGTAATCAATTCCGCCCCTGCAATCCTTGTTGGCGAAGACATGGTTATTGACGATTCCAAAGTAGTTGATATTATTGATGGCAAATACACCGTGTTCAGCCCAGGTTCAGTCTACTTCAACCGCCAAGGCGGCAGCTCTGGAGGGAATACAAACCAGCCGACAGGAACGATTACCGTAAGCCAAAATGTTCGTAAGGATATCCCATTACCCACCGCCTTTCCTGTCAACCAGCCACCAGCTGACATCTATCTACTGGGTTCTGTCGTCAACGAGATCGGCACCATCGCAATCAATAATGCGACGGACAGCGTGATCGTCTCCGGGGAAGTCAGGGGCAGCAGCCTGTCGATTAGTTCGGCTGGCACTTTCACCTTGAATTCAGATAGCTGGTTCCATAGTGGTGGCGATCCCCGCCAGTATCTCAATTACGACAACTATCGTGCCCAAGCCTTTAATGCAGCCACCAATTCGGATGGATCCTACAAAGGCTCGATGACGAGCGCTACTGCCAACCAATCGGTTGTCAATAGTGCAGCGACAAGCAATGCAGGCACAATCTTCTCACGGGGAGACATATCAATTTCGGCCCTTTATCTTAATATTAATGGTCTGATTCAAAGTGGTACCCCAACACTGAGTATGACTGTGGATGCAAGTTTCAATCCCAGCTTCTCAACCTCCCTGTTGGATAGCAATGGCAATGGCATCAATGGCATCAGTTTTGCGGCTGTTGAAGGCAAGGCGGTGGGCCTGGCCGGCTATGTGGATGTGGGCAGCCGCACGATTAACCTCTATGACATCAAGAGCAAGGGTGGCAATATCAACCTCACGGGCCAAATCATGAGCACAGGTGCTGGCAAGGTATTGGCCTTCAATGGCCAACCTACTCTTACACTCACTAATAACAGTTCGTGGAACCTAGTGACAGGCGCAATTGACCTTTCGCCAACTAATGGAAAAATTACTATCATTGATACGCCTAGAATCCCACTAGTGCCAACAAGTGTAACAGGAAATACGATTACGTTTGCTACGGCTGTCAATTTGGCTGAAGATTCACCCATCCTGTACCAATACAACAAGAGTATTGACGCCTCGGGGCAAGCCGTTGACACATCGCCATTCAGAGGGTTGACAAACAACACTATTTATTATGTGCACCGAACAGGAAATAGCAACCAAATACAACTTAAGCACCGGTCGGGAGTACCCAACGTTGTTACCAAAACAACGTCACCAATGTCAACACGCACTTGGAACTCGACCGTTAATGGGTACCAACCTCCTTATGACAATACCACTTCAATAACCACATATAGCATATCACCAGATGGGTCGAACATTGAAAAGATAGATTACACGAGAGTTCAAACAACCGTGGCATCATCTGGGCCCGAGCGTCGCCGTACCTATACAAAAACAACATCAACGACAACATGGACTGATACCACGACAACAAGCAATCCGACTGTTGGCATCGGTTCATGGGACTCGAAACGTGCCTCTACTTTCTTGCAAGCAAATGTTAGCAAAAATATCTATGAATTAAACCGGGCAAATAATAGCATCACAACATCATTGTCAACCCTCTCTCTGGTTCCTGGCAGCACAAGTTGGTTGGATCAAAGCACCACATACACAGCCGGGACCATTGCTGGAAACGACGTAGCGACAATAAGAAGCACCACCTATACCCCCGCGGCTGGCCTTACCTATGTATGGACAGAAGGTCAAGCAGCAACCACAACAACTACAAAATACAAGTCGAACTCATCCTTTAATCTCTTCTATGACATCCCTACCAATTCTAATGCTTGGGATTCAATTAATACTCAATACATAGACTCCAAACCCCTCCTACAAGGGCAAGCCATACAAGCTGTAGCGCCAGCAAGCTTTAGTACAGCAAATGCGGCCTACCAGCTAGATTACATGCAGGCAACAAATAATGCACCCCTGACAACAAATCGCCATTGGACAACGGGGGGGGGCTTCCTGCGCAAGAAGACTTATCATACGGAACAAATAGTGAACCAAGGTGTCAAGGATTATTACACAAGTCAATTGAAGGCTGACAACCCCATCACTGTTGGCTTTATATCCCCTGCAATAAATGCCGGTCAAGCCGCTGGATCGCTGTCAATTACGAGCCAAGGCAATGTGTCGATGCTCAAGGGTGTTAACAATGTTTCCAATGTGACGATAACAGCTGGCCATGGTAGAGATATTACGATCAAACCGTTATTCGTCAGCAATAACACAGTTCCGATCAACTTAAGTGCTGGCGGCAATATTGATCTTCAAGTTGGTGGCGCTTCGAACTCCACGACAGATATTCAGCTGCAGGCCGCTGCAGGTGGCAATCTCACCATCGCGACCTTTAGTAACGGCGGCTTTAGTGCCAACCTAAAACCATTGGGCGATTCTGCCAGTGGTCTTGCCCTCTCAGCCGGTAATACCCTTACCTTGACATTGGCGGGTGGCCTCAATCTCAGCAACCAGACGACAACTGGACCGACGGCGGCGGCGGCTTTGTTCAAGGCTGATCGCCTGGAGATGAACGTCGGCTCGGGTCATTTGGGCACGGCGGCCAATGCCCTGCGACTCAACACCAGTGCCAATGGCCTGACCAGCACCAGTGGACTTGCCTTAGAACTCAAAGGCAGTGGAGCCAACGCCTACCTAAAGGAAACCGAGGGTCCTTTACAATTGGTCTTGCCAACAAGCTGGAGCAGCACAAGTGCCATCAGCTTGGGTGGATCACTCAACCTCAATGTGGTCAGTGGTGATCTTCTTGATGCCACCGGAGCGCCTGGCGGTCTTACAGATATGACTGAACTTCAAAAGCAAGACAACATGTTTAAAATTACTGGAGAAGCCGCAAGAGCAGCTGCGGTATCTGAAATAGCAGCCCAGGATCAAGCGAATTATAGAAACTATTGGTCCACATATTCGAAAGTGAATGTTTCGACCGTGGGTTCGGTTAGCCTAGAAAAGGTCAATAATTCCACCATCTATTCAGTTACAACTAATGGCATCACTAAGCAGCTCAATTATGCCACAGCGCCCTTTAACAATACCCATCCTAGCTGGAGGATCCTATCGGCCGCAACGATTGACGGAATCAACAAATGCTTATACCTATACGCCCCTAGTAATCAGTTGACAGAATGGATTATGGACGGGAACTGGGACTTTCTTCGTGCATCCAATGTACTAACCACTGGTGGCTCTCCCGAGGCATCAACCTTGCTTGCCAAGTACAATCTTACAAATGCTAACTATCAACAAGCCAATACCGCAGGCAACAGGTATCAACAGCAAGCCTCATTTGCCTTCACGACTGCAGAGAAAAACACGCTAATCAACAAGGGCTTTAGCGGACAAGCGATTGCGGCCTATGAGGTTCAGTTAAATGCAATTCATCAACAGCATGGAAATACAAGCTATAATTCTACGTTTATCTATCAACGCTCAGCTGAACAGCAGGCTAGCTATATAGACCAGCGGGTGATGGCAACGAATGCCTACTACCACCCCCTAGCTGCAAACCTCTATGCCAGTCTGTTCCCCGTTCAAGCCGCAACCCTAGGGTTGGGCACAGGAAGCACGGATGGGTCACCGGCCAGCAGCACAAACGCCATAAACATAGGTGGAAATCTTAGCCTAACTGTTAGCCAAGGGGCAATTGGACGTACCAGTGCTAACTTGATTCAAATCGAGATCCCCAACGGCGACTACGAACAAGTATCGACAAGCAATGCCGCCCTGCTAAGCGCTGCCTCGACGGGCGATGTGGTGTCTCGTAGCTACAAGGTGTACAAATATGTTGGCAACACTCCGTTGAATACGACGAGTTCAACTTCAACTCTTGCCTTAAGCAATCCAAACCAATTTGTTGCCTACACCCCAGACTACACAGCCGTAGCGAGCAGTTCGACGGGTGTCGTCTTGAATCAATCAGTGCAGGCAGGCCAGGTAGTTCTGGTGAGAAATGGACGCTTCAATGGCTATTACACATTCATTGGCAGCGCTAAAATATGTGATTTGCTATCCGAGGATTACAGCAATAGCAACCTTTGGACTGCCCTAACGATAGGAACGGCCCATGCCTCTGTGACAGCAGCCAGCCATCCCAACACCATCACATCGGGAATGTTGATCACGGATATCAGCGAATTAATCGGAGTGACGCTTCGCCCCCAAACAGCGTTGTCGGTAAACCTCGGTGGTTCCTTGATCACCGACGCCAACCAGGGCATACGGATTTCCACCGCTGGCAATTTATCGATCCAGTCTGTGTCAGGCAATGGCACGGTTAGCTTGCAAGCTGGTGGGTCCCTCTCCCAGCTGGCCGCTGGCAACGGCGTTAGCAATAGCTTGGGTCCGATTGAATTGCGGAGCGTTTCTGGATCCATTGGTAGCAGTAGCCAAGCCGTAAAAATTTCAGCCACTGGCATCTCCAGCCTCTATGCCAGCGCTGACAATGGCTCCGCCTATCTGAGCAGCAGCGCTAATCTCTCGCTCGGCTCGGTAGTGGCCGCCAATCATTTAACAATCACCAGCGGCGGTGCCCTGCTTGATGGAGGGCGCTCGGCCAGTGCCATTGGCCAGGCAAGCATCAATCTACAGGCGCCTAACCTCACTCTCACCGCAACGAGTTTCGGTACAGCCGTTTCTCCGCTTACGATTGGCGGCGGTACGGCAGCAAACCCCACCAGGCTGACTGCCACAAGCACAGGTGGTGCCAATGGCACCATGGCCTTTGGGTCCAGGGGGACCACGCCAGTGGTCCTACAAAGCTTGAATGCAGCCAATCAAACGGTCTGGCTCAGTGGTGCTGGCTTTAGCCAAGGCTCCGGTAGCAATATAAGCATTCAGTCGAGCAGCTTGGTGTTAGATGGACTGACTGGGCTAGGAAGCAGCACAAGCCTTTTCAGAACGAAAGTCAACACCCTTGCCGGCAGGGTTGGAAACGGTGGAGTTCACCTCACAAATGACTCCAACTTGACCATCGACACTGCCAGCGACTCAACTGGAAATAAGAATTTAGCCGGATTGTACACAACGGGAACCTCCAACATCTCCACAAGCAATGGTGATTTAACGATCTATGGCAAGATTGAATCGGTATCTAGCAACCTAACTCTTACCTCAGCCAATAGTCTTAGCATCAAAAGTGGCGCCTCCATTATCACCAGTGGCAGCGGCAACCTTGCCATATCTGCAAACATATCGACAGGAACCGTATCGGCTGAGAGTGGTTCCAACCTGATTCTCAATAGCAGTGACAGCGCCAATGTCACTGCTGGCTTCCTAGTGATGGAAGGTTTGATTGACGCCAGTGGCACGCTCAACCTGAATGCTAAAGGAGGGAACACTCTTAATGTTGGGGACCACCTAAGCAGCAATCAGAAAACTGAACTGACTGCAACCGGAGTGAATGCAGGGTTCCTTGATGGCAATGCAAATAATGGCGAGTATCGCACCAATATCAAATTGGGTGGAACAATTACCGCCAGAAGCAGCAACGGCTTTTCCTTGAACACAAACAAGAATCTTGCAATACTGGGTAGCATCACCACAACCTCGGGCAATCTATCGCTAATTTCATCAGAAAATCTATTTGTGCTTGGCAATCTCCAATCATCAAATAGTCTCAACCTGAGTACCACAACGGCAAATAATACAGTTATAAAGCTATGGACCACTATATCCTCTACAATCAAGACATCAGGAGGTAATGGCAGCCTTACCCTGTCCTCCAATTCCGACGCGAGACTCTATGGAACCATTCTGGCAGGCGCCAATTCCACCGAAACGGGACCAACTTGGCTAGCCGGAATCCATCAATTCAGCCTGACCAGCACCGGTAATCTGGTGCTTGCCGGTGCCACGGCGGTGAACGGAGACGCCACAATCCTTGCCCCCAACCTAACGATTACGGCTTCGGGTGGCGTCATCAGCCGCAGTAACCTGTCGCTCAGCTCCACCGGCACTGCTACAGGCCAGGGTCTTTACTCAGCGGGCCTCCTTGTAGCCGGTGGCACAGTTAACACGCTCCTATCAAATCTCAAGCCTCATAACGAAACGATTGAAACTTCAAGCAATCTCAGCCTGCGCGGTTCCAGCCTGCAGGAATCCAACTTACTGCTTGATTCCGCCTCATCAGCCAGCCTACGGTTGAGCGTTAGCCGCGATGCTGCCGATGCATTGGTGTTGGGCGGCATGACCTCCTGGAACGGCACCACCCAATCGGATGTGGTGGTGGCAGGTGCCTGGATCGCTGCCCCACATATCGTGATCACCACGCCCCAATCGCCTCGGCTCCTCCATGATTTAATCGCCCGGGATTCACTCACGATCACAGCAAATAGCGCTACCAATTCCAGCATCCGCCTGTCGCCTTTAGCCCAGATCCAGCTCGGCAATGCCAATGGCAGCACCATCACCAGCTCACTCACCCTCAATGCCGCCAATGTTTCCATTCCTGGAGATCAGGCTGGTCTGGCGATTGAGTCGATCAGCCCCCTTCCCCAGAACTTCCTCAACGGCAAACTTGAAAGCGCCCTCAGTTTCAACCTGTCGGTAACGCGGTTGGCTTCTGGCACAGCAACCGGACTTGAGACCAAAACTTTCACCGCCTCGCTTGCAGCTCAACAATTCGCATCACTGCCAGCCCTGATTACTGCAATCAATAGTGCCATCAAAACGGCTGCCATAGCCGCAGGCCTGGTGGAAACTAACGGCGAAATACCCGTTGTGGATCTGCGTGGTAGCAACGTAAGGATTGGTCTACGGCCCCCCTCAGGCTCCTACCGACTCAACTCCAGCCTGGCCCTGGCATTAAACACCACAAATTCCGTGGGATTGGGACAACTGGGTGACTTCTCGCTGCAGGCTGGCACAGTCAATGCCGTAGCACCGGCCACGATTCTAAGCCGGGCGGTTTCCACCAACCTCACGATTGGATCGGCAACCAGCAACCTGTCCAACCTGCAATGGGATGGCGGACTGCGCAGCAGCAACAGTGATGCAAATAGCAGCCTGAGCTGGATCCTTCACCCAACGGCGAATGCCACTTTGAATCTCAATGCATCGATTGATGCGCCAATTGTAAGCCTTACCCCCAATGGTGGTACTGCTGGTAATGTTACAAACCTGCTCGGCAATCTCAACCTATTGGGTCGCACTAAATCGCTTGTGATTAGTCAGAGCGGCGATCTCAGCCTCGGTTCGCTTGCTGATACTACGGCTGCTAAGAACCTGCAATCTCTGACCTACCGCTCAACCGCCGGCTCCCTCACCCTCGCAGGCAGCAATCCGACAAGCTTGATGCCTACCTACAGCAGTAGAGCCAACCTCAGCCTGGAGGCCCATGGCAATCTCACGATCGGCCAGGGCAACCAGGCGCTGCAGGTGCTGGCGCCAAGCCTCACTCTTAAGAGCAATGCCACCATCACCATCGGTAGCGGTGCCATCCTTAAGGCCAGCACGAGCTCCAACCAAACGGCCTTTGCGATCACTGGCAAAACTGTAACCATTAAGGGCAGTCTGAACACGGATTCAACGGCAAATACGTCCATCTCAGCGACTAATGGCAGTCTTAATCTGGATGCCAGTGCCAATCTTGTTGGCCTTAAGGGCAACCAAAGCTTCACTAGCGTGGGTGCCACGAGCGATCTCATTCAAGCGGCAGCTCTTGGCAGTAGCAATCTTACTGGCACGATCAAACTCACAGCAGGCCGTAATCTACAATCAACTGCTGCGATTACATCGACAACTGCTGTAACGATGGTTGCCACTACGGGCAATCTCACCACAGCCGCTGAACTGTTCACCACCAGCACAGGGGTTCTGATCGACAAGCTTGGCTACCGGGTCAATGCCAATGGCAGTTTTGTCAATCAGGCCGGTGGCGTCCTTGCGGATTCAGAGCGACCCATCTTCGCGGATGTCGCCAACAACCCCTACAGCGGTGGTGCGATTCGTACCTCCAGCTTCACCGCCCAGGCCAACAATGGCAGCATAAACTTGAATGGCTCCCTCTATCCAAGCGCCACGGCATCCACGAGGCCCCTTTCAGTAACAGTCACAAACTTTGGTGAAAATGAAAATCAATTTACCATTACCAACCATGGCCTAAGCACAGGAACTGCTGTTCGCTATTACGGCAAACAATCTGGAGCCTTACTCCCCTTACAGGATGGTGGTCTCTACTACGTGATCCAAACAAGTGCCAATACCTTTAGATTAGCTGCTAGCGAGATAGACGCCCGCAATGGCATTAATGGTATTCCGATGTTACTCAGCAAAGCCGCTTCGCTGACAACAGGGCCCCTATGCACCTTTACCCCTGAATTAGTGCTTGGCAATAGCGCGGTCACTCTGAGAGCGAAGAGTATCGAGTTAAGTGGCAATCTTCAAAGCCAAACCCTATCGGCAAGCAGCAGCACTGGGAATATCAGCTTGGTGAAGGAGGCCTGGGTCTATACAGGCACCAGCAACTTCACAATCCCCACAAGTCAGCACCTCCAAATTGGCCGCACCCGCAGCGATCTGCGCCGCGCCATTCTTACCACCACCAACCTCAACCTCACCAATCCTAATAGCCTGTCCCTCAACGGCTTCCTCGACTTAACTCCAAGCGCTAATAGCTCCATGACCACCCTATCGCTGAGTTCTGCTGCGATCACGGGTGAACTCACCACGACAGGCAACCTCACCCTCAACCTCACGGGCGGCCTCAGCGTCAGCAGGGCTGGCAGCATTGAAGCCGGTGGCGACCTAATCCTCAATGCGGCCAGTTTTAATCTTGACGCAGACGCCACCCGCCCCGGCTGGGAGCTGACCCAGATTCCGACCTTCACACCGATCATCGCCAATCAAAGCGTAGTGGTAGGCACAACCACTGCAGTTCAGCGGTTTGGCTTCTCCGGAGATGTAAAACTGCAGATCGATCCCTCCAGTGATGTGTTGACCTATGTAGGTGTGGATGGCAATGGGGTGCCCCATGGCCTCAACACAGACGACATCCTCTATTACCAAAATGGAGCCAGCAATGGCAGTGTTGGTCGCGCTGGCCTAACCAATACCAACACAACAGTGGCCGCTGAGGCAGTTGCCTACACTGTTGTTAAGCTCGACGATTACCGCTTCCAACTGAAGCGAAATGCTGTAGTTGTTGACCTCACCCAAGCAAATGGGGCAGGAGATTCCTTAGTTGGTCTCAATACGGTGAATCAAAGTGTGACATCGTATACAACGGAAACCTTTGCAAATGGCACGGTTCCGGTCCAGGTTGGCAGTTCTTGGTACACCTATGATCTCGCCTTAAACCAAGATGCCTATTACCGCGCTGCTACTGGTGAAATTCGTGAGTACCTGGTGGCCGGATCTGACTTCACCACTAGCCAGATCCATTGGACAAACGGGGCACCCACTAGTAATCATACCTGGGAAAATTACACCGATCAACAGCGCCAAGACGTTCTTGACCAGCTTGGCTACAAGCCTCTTTATGCCACAAACTTGACCAATATCAAATCAAATACGCTTCGTAATGGGGTAACGACATCGACGTCCGTCGCCAACCCCTGGACGAACGGTTCAAACAAAGTTTTGATGCCAACCAGTGGCTATTTGGCGGGCATGGCCATCGAAGGGAGTACCGATGCCCTCGCAAAAGTTGTCAGCAATGAAACCTTTGAAGGTTCCGCTGCATCGGCTACCCAAGGCTGGAGCTTTGCTTCTGGTAGTCCGACGCTGGCTAGCAGTTCAAGATTGTCCCAGTTCTTGGGTGGATTTGCCAATGGCCCTAAGGTTAACGGCCAAGATGCCTGGAAAACCTTTACGCTTGATGGAAGTGGCGGCACAGTGAGCTTTGACTTCCATCGCCTAGACACCTGGGATGGCGAAAGCTTCCGTGTCTATGCCAATGACCAAATTGCGTTAGAAACTAATTTTACCTATTCAGATACATCGACCCCCAGATCTAGTACGACCAATGGATATGCCTGGACTATTACTCCTGTACGGAATTACGGAATTTTGGGTGGACTTGGCCAACTTGGTTGGTATGATCAAAGCTTCCGCGTCACAATCACGGTTCCCAATTCAATTACGTCCCTCAAGCTCGGCTTCGGCAGCAGTCTCGATCAGACTGCGGATGATGAGTCCTACGGCATCGACGCCCTCTCGGTTGTGAATGGTAGCCAGTATAGCGCTGAATCCAAGGGTTCCACGAGTAGCAGTGAAATTGTAGGCAGCTCCGTAGATAGTGCCAAGGTGCTTTACACCCAGACAAAGTCTGCACTGAAATCTACAACGTTAACGCAGACGATCAGCAATCCCAACGACCCGAATGCTGTTGCCCAAACGATCACAGCACAGGTTACGGACAACGAGCCTTTAGGTGGACCTGCCAGCGGCAGCGAATGGAGGGTTGGGGTTGACGATGCCGATGCCAGCCAAAGCCAGCGGAGCTATACCTTAAAGAGCTGGTCTCAAAATAATAATAGCGCTAATCTCTCGGTTTCCTTGCAGCGTACGACCAATCCATTGGACGGAAGGACCTACTTCTCAGTAGATGAGAATGGGATTAATAGGCAAATCCAAGGTGGCAACCTCTACGCAGGTATCTACGACGGCTGGCAAACCCTAGGCGCTGCAAAAGTAGACGGTACCAATAAGCTGCTCTGGTACCACCAACCCTCCAACCAATCTCACTATTGGAATTTAGATTCAAATTGGAATTATGTTGGCTCTGGTGGTAGCTTCGCCGTTACCTCGGCTGACTCCTATAAACTGGAATCTCAGTTTAGAGTTGATATTAATCTTGATGGTATCATCGGCAATCCCAGCACTAGTGCTTTTGAAGACTTTGACTCGGTTTCCGGCTGGTCAACGGCAACCGGTGTCGCCTCAACTGCCTCGGACCCGGTCTTTGGCTCCTACATGGGCCCCTTTGCGAATGGAGCCAAGGTGGCTGGCCAAGATGTCTGGAAAAACTATAGTCTTCCTGCCACTGGTGGTACAATCAGTTTTGATTTCCTTCGCTTTGATACCTGGGATGGCGAATCCTTTAATGTCTACGCTAATGACGCCCAAATCCTAAGCAGTTCTTTTGTATGGCACGAGAACGTTACTTCAGTTCGCTCAGGTTCGACCAATGGTTTTAGCTGGACAATAACCCCTGTGAATAATTACGCCCAAGGTGGTAGAGTTAATCATTATGCTTTTTCACAACAGAGCTTCCGAGTTGTAATTACAGTTCCGACCGGAGTCACCAATCTTAAGCTCGGCTTTGGCAGCACACTCGATCAGGGAAACAATGACGAGTCCTATGGGATTGACAATGTTTCTGTAACGAGTACTGCCGCTGTTACCCGCAGCCCCGACTGGGTATCGAACAGCACATTTAACACAACAATCAACCCTGGTTCTGGCTCTACAACGGCCTTTGGCTGGCATAAGGGCAATGCACCAGAGATCCCAGGGAACTCCAATATTGATGCCAACCAAAACCCCAACCTCTATGCGCCAGTAAGCGCCAGCACTAACCTTGATTACATCAGAAGCACGGCATCCCTTAGTAATATTCAATCGGCTGGTACCTCAACCTACGATGTTGGCACCATCACAACCACCAGTGCTCCCATTGCCTATGTGGCATCTAGTGGAGCAGCTAACTATGATGATGCCAAGGCCAAATCATTGGCATTGCAGAATCGGGTAACGAGCAGTGCTACGGGTTTGAGCCAAACCTTCACGGGTCTTTCCAGCCTGGCAAGGTTAACGAGCAAAGATCAGGCTGCTACGGCTGCTAGCCCTGCCATGGCGCAAAGGCCAGGAGGAGCTTGGTACTTTGTGGATGGCTATCAACCCGATGAGGCCTCTAGCTGGCGGTATCTCAATAACACTGAAATCAGGAGTGATTGGGGTGATGCCTCTAGTCAAACAACCATTTCTGTAGCTGACCAGAATGAGCTCCAAAATATTGCCTATGGTTTAGGCGGAACGAGTTCCAATTTTGGTGCTGATACGACACTCATTTATGAGCAACGCTTTGAGAATGATGCTGCTGGCTTCTCCCATGACACACGCAGGGTAACGGGGCAAGGATCGCGTGGTACAATGTTGGGTCGATTTGATAACTGGAATAAAACAACCTTAACTATTGGCGAAGGAACAGGCTTTGCTCTTGATAATAACAAATTCACCAAAGTTAACTTTGATTTCGTGAGGATTGATGACTGGTGGTACAATAATATGGATTTCCAAATTAAGACTAATTTGGGCAATTATACGGTTCAACCTAATTTAAGAAGGGACGAAGCTAGCTCGTTTGTGGCACTGGACAGTAATGGTTTTAGGATGAATTTTGAAGCCTATCAACACTCCAACTTTATGTTTGGTCAATGGTGGGATACGGCCTACCGTGTAACTCTAACAATGCCAAAGGGTGTTAGCAGGTTCTCAATAGATTTCCAGGGACATCTTAGCCAGGGTTGGGACAAGAGGTCTTGGGCGCTTGATGATGTTATCGTTAAGCAATCGGTTAGTGGCAATTATTTAACCACTGGCATTGGCACTGTTAGCCAGAGTTTCGCTAACTTGCCATGGGAAGGTGGGCGACCTAATGATGGTGGTTGGTCGAATCCAAACCGTAATGATGAGAATTACCTTGCAATGGACAGTAGCAAAGCCAAATATAAACTCGATGGGAGTTTCGCTGATTTTGGGTATTCATCAACCCAGTATTATCTCGCACAATCCAGGACCGCCTGGGGAGAAAATCGCACCCTCCAAGAAACCTTTCATAATTACAAGTATGATTGGAAGTCCGTGAGCTGGAACGTAGTTGATAAACGCAAAAATTTCAACTACAGCGTCACCTCAACGGCAACACCGATCACCGAACAACAGGTTGTTTACAGCCAAAGGGATGTGACCACCACCACGGTCGTCCCCACCCTAACTGCTAAGACAATAGATCAAAATGTGTATGAAACGCAAGCCGTTACAACCGGTGTTGTAACCACCTACAGCAACGACTTCAGGCTTTCCGATGAGGTGCGTTTTGATAGTATCAAAGGCAAGACTGTTAGGATTAACACCACATCTGCCAATGCCAGCCAAATTTCTGGCAGCATTAAATCTACGGCACTCACCACTGATTCCGCCAGCGCATCGAACCTCGAGATCCGATCGACTGGGAGCCTTACCCTGGGGTCGAATGCTCCAGCCATCGTTAATCCACTTCAATCAAACCTACTTGCCAATAGTTTCAACATTCAAGGCGCCGGTCTAACCGTTACCAAGAATGTGATGATCACTGGTAGTAATGGTAAGCAGGTTCAAAGCCTCAGCCTCAATGCTGGCAATGGCACCCTTACCCTGCTTAGCAGTCCGCATCCCGCTGAGCGGCTTGTGCTGAAGGGCCAAAACCTAATCCTGCCGGCCTCCGCCACAACAAAGCTCTATGCCAACGACATTGACATTGCCTCTGGCCTTACCTTCAAGGCGAATCAATCGCTGCTTAATGGCAAACTGGAACTCGCCATTAACAGCGATGGCAGCGGAACTGCATCAGGCGTAAGGCTCAATGGTGACGATGCCAGTAGCATCCAAACCTTTGATTCGCCCCTATCCGCCTGGACAACGGCTACGCCTGGATCGAGTGCCCCTCTCTACCTGTATAACCCAACCGGATCGGCCACCAACGTAGCCCTAGGTTCCTTTGCCAATGGCGCCAAGGCTTCCGGTCAAGATGTGTGGACCAACCTCAACTTCAATCATCAAGGTGGCACCATTAGTTTTGATCTCAAACGAGTTGATTCATGGGACCATGAAAGATTCTATGTATTTGCCAATGACGTCGCCATTTTAGACACTGTTTTGGCCTGGGAGCTCAACGAGTCAGAGGTTCGTAGTGGTATTTCAGATGGCTATAGCTGGTCGATCACACCGAATAATGATCGCATCGTAGGGTATGACGGTCGTTGGCGTGGTAGCAGCCAAACCTTCCGGGTTAGCATTAACGTCTCAACTGTAATTGGGTCGCTGAAGCTAGGCTTTGGTAGCAATCTTAGCTCAGCTTCGGATGACGAAGCCTACGCCATTGACAATATTAAGGCCACAACAACCCTAGGCCAAGTTCTAATGGATGAAAGCTTCGATTCGACCCTGGGCGGTTGGCAGCGGCCGAGCTCTGAGCATGGCTCGCCAATCCTGCGCCAAGGTTCTTCGGTTAGTTCCGATTATGTTATGGGGGACTTTGCCAACGGCGGCAAAGACAGTCTCGGACGGGATATTTGGCGCGATTTAAGCCTTTCTGGTGATGGTGCCAGTATTAGTTTCGATTTTCTACGCCTAGACAGTTGGGATGGCGAAACATTCAAGATCTATGCCAACAATGAGTTGATCGCCTCAATTCCGTTCCTCTATTCACGCAATGAATCAACGCCGATCAGTGGCACTACGGCCAGTGGCTATCGTTACGCAATGGTGCCCTTGACGACTTTGGACCTGAATGGGAACGCTCTCGTTGACCAAAAATTCAAAGTCGTTATCGATGTGCCGGTTGCTGTTACAACGTTAAGGATCGGTTTCGGCAGCACGCTTGACCAGAATTCTACCGATGAAAGCTGGGCTATTGATAATTTCCGCGTCAATGACACGCTGTATGTGTCCGCACTTCCCACCGCGTCTGCCACTCGAGCTGCAATCCCGATTGAGATTATTGCCACTGGCAATGTGATGCTACCCAATAGCACTACAAATGATCTCAATTCAAGTAACGACCTAGCAATTTCAGTTCAAACTCGTGGCTCGATTAGCAAAGGGTTGCCCTACAATTCCCAAACCTCCTCCACAAGGTCAACCTCCATTCGCTCAGCTGTTTATACCGCTGCCCTGGCCTTCACCTCTGCAGCATGGCGTTTGTTGAGACGGTAGTTGTTTAATTGCCCCTGCTCGCCAGCCCCCGCCAGTCCCGCTCCATCGCTTCAATCGCCCGATAGCCCTGGCGACAAAGAAAGGCCCGGCGGGCCAGGTGTTGCAAGCGCTCAGCGCTGATGGCATCGAGGCTGCTGTCCTGGAGCAAACTCGAAGCCTGCTGCCAACGAGCGGGACTCTCGCCTGGACCCGGCGGCGGCGGCAAGTCGCCCGGCTGCTCCAGGCAGAGGATCCATTGGCGGAGGCGCTCGGCTCCGTAGCGCAGCATCTCAGCCTCGGCCTGGTGCAGGGCCAGCAGGGCCGCCAGCTCCTGGCGCGGGGTCGGTTGGCGGGCCAGGCCGTCGATGCTGCCGATCAACAGGGAGCCGGTGCGATCGAGCTGGCGCAGCAAGCGATAGAGGGGGTGGAGCTGGGGGTTGGTGCCCAGTTCATTGGCCACCTCCGGCAGCAGCCGGCGCAATTGCAGGAGTGTCTGGCGCCGCTGCAACGCCAGTTGGTCAGCGCGAAACCTGGCAGGGGTGTGGCTCGGCACTGATCGAACGGTTGCAACGGTTGGGGTGAGGTTGCCCCCAGGGCTCGTCGCCGGCTGCCCCGGCTCGGGGTCAAGCCGCAGGGCCGCCTCCTGCAGGTCGCTCGCCAGACCCTCTAATAGGGAGCACCAGAGAGCCCTGGAACTGGCAATCGCCAGGGAGGGCCAGAAGAGGCGCAGGCTCCACATCGCCACCAGGATCCCCAGGCAGGTCCAAAACAGCCGCAGGGGGATCCAACTGGCCAGCTGGTCGCTGTGCACCAGCCAGCCCATGATCACGATGAAGCTGCCAACCTTGTAACCCTTGATGCCCAGCCAGCCGCCCAGCAAGCGCAGCAGGCTCAGGGCCACGGCGATCGCCAGAGGGAAGGGCCAACTCTGCATCGGCCCATAGCCCACCAACACCACGGCCCCCCCCAGCAGGGTGCCGGCGATCCGTTGCCGCGCCATGGACAAGGAGCTGCCATAGGTGCCCGTGCAGACGGCTAAAACCGCCTGGGGCAGGTACACACCAAAGGCCAGGGGTGTGATCGCCGTGAGACCGGTGGCCAGGCCGGCGGTGATGGCCAAACGCAGGTCAGAACGGGTGATCAATATGGGGCTGAAGGTCCTGGGGAGGACAACCCTGGGGAAACGGCTGGGGCTGGAAGTGCTGGCGGTTTGGAGCTGGACTTCGGCTTAGCCATCTCCAGGGCGGCGCCGCTGGAGTCGATCAGGTTGAGGCTGCGCAGGCTGGCCAACAGGGGGCGCCATTCCTCGACGATCGCCAACATCAGCAGCTGGGGTAGGGCCAGCTGGCCCGCCAGGCGGCGCCAGGCGTCCGCCCCGCTGGTGCCGGCCTGGCGGCCCGGGTCCACCCCTGGCCGATCGGAGGCAAACGGTCGCCGTGAAGCAGGGCCGCCCTCCAGGGCCTGGGCCAAGCTGGCCAAACTCGCGGCGAAGGGGTCGGGCCCGGCCGGGGCGTCCCCTGGGCCGGCGGCAGGGCCCCCAGTCCAGGAGTGGGGCAGGAGCATTAGCAACCGCTCCCATTGAATCCAGTGGTGATGGAGGTGTTGCCAGAGCCGCTGGCGCTGGGGCCAGTGCTGGCGCAGAAGACGCCGACCCTGGGGGCCATGGAGTTCCTGCTGCAGCAAGGTCTCCAGTTCCACCAGTTGGGTGGTGAGCTGGGCCGGGGCCAGGGGTTCGGGCCGGGTGCCTGCACCGACGACCCAGCGCTGGTAAGCGCCCACCTGGGCGGCCATCTGCCGCCTGATCTCCAAGGGAATCGCCTCCAGGCGGGCCCCCTGATTGCGGGGCCAGAGCAGCAAGCCCACGGCCAGGGCCACCACCGAGCCGAGCAAGGTATCCAGGCTGCGGTTGAAGACGTAGTCCCAGTTGAGTTCCACGTGGGTGGGAATCATCAAGAACATCAGGCTCACCAAGGTGGCCACACCACTGGCCGATTGCCAGCCCGCCAGCCTCAGCACCGGCAGGATCAGCAAAAACGACACCATGACCCCGATCCAACCGGAGAGGATCGTGTGCACCATCACGGTGATCAGGCCACCGGCCATGGTGCCAAATAAGCGGGCGGAAGCGGCCTGGATGGTCTGGGCGTCGTTGTCATCGACAACAAACACCACCGCCATCAGCGAATACCAAACGTAAGTAATGCGCTCGCACCAGATGGCAATGGCCGCCGTTAGGAAGGTGGCGATGCCGATCTTGAGGGCGTTACGGAGCAACAGGGAATTCAGCACGGGTCTGCCCTGGAACGGGCTGGGGCCATCGCAGGCAGGCAGGGACCCATCTAAAGGGAAGACGGGGTCCAGGGAAAGCAGGGTCCAGGGCAACCGATCCGCACACCTGGGGGCTGGCGTGCCGAGGCGCGGACGCCCCCAGGTCCCAGGGGGACCAAGGGGGCGTTCGGCTTGCCCCGGCGCCCAACGGACCCATGGCCGCTGTAACAATCCCCCCCGCCATGCCCGTCTCTGGCGATTAGGGACGGGCGGCACGAGCAAAAACCGATACCTTGACGGGGGCTCAGAAACAATCGCAATGGCAGTGGAACGGTTCTTCCTTGAGTTGAACCCACCGGATGAAGAGCTGCGCTCCCGTCCCCATGTGGTTGTGGTGGGGGGCGGCTTTGCGGGGCTGAAGGCAGTCCAAGCCCTCTCAGGCCAGCCCGTGCGCGTCACCCTGATCGACAAACGTAATTTCAACCTGTTCCAGCCCCTGCTCTATCAGGTGGCCACCGGCCTGGTCGCCGAAGCCGATGTGGCCTCCCCCCTGCGGCTACTCGTCGGCCAGGCCGCCAACGTGCAGGTGCTCCTGGGCGAAGTCATGGACATCAACCCCGACGCCCAGGAGGTTGTGTTCAACGACCGGCAGTATCGCTACGACCACCTGATCCTGGCCACGGGTTCGGGCAGCACCTACTTCGGCCACGAGGAATGGCGGCCCTTAGCGCCACCAATGAAGATCCTCGAGCATGCCGATGAGATTCGTCGGCGCGTGTTGATGGCCCTGGAGGAAGCGGAGCAGACCCCAGAGCGGCTGCGGCGTCAGTTCCTCCAGACGGTCGTGGTGGTGGGCGCAGGCCCCTCGGGCTGCGAACTGGCCGGCTCCTTGATCGAATTAATGCGCCACGCCCTCGAGCGCGATTTCAAGCAACTCGAGATCGCCGATTGCCAGGTGATCCTGGTGGATCCGGGGGATCGGGTGCTGCGGGCCATGCATCCCAGCCTCTCGGCTGCCGCCGGCACCCACCTACGCAACTGCGGGGTGGAGTTGCTCCTAGGGGGCCGGGTGCAATCGATCGAACCGGGCCGAATCACGGTGCAAACCGAAGACGGCGAACGGGTGCTCGAGGCGGCCACGATCGGCTGGACCGCCGGGGTTAAGCCATCCCACCTGGGCAAGCTGCTGGCCGAGCGCACGGGCTGCCCCCTCGATCGCAGCGGCCGGGTAGTGGTGCAAGCGGATTTCTCGATCCCGAAATTCCCCGCAATTCGGGTGGTCGGTGACCTCAGCAACTACAGCCACACGGCCGATGCCAAACCCCTGCCGGGCATGGCCGGACCGGCCGTGCAAATGGGCACATGGGTTGCCAAGGACATCCTGGCGGGGATCAACGGCTCCACCGCCAAACCCTTCCGCTGGTTTGATTTCGGCAGCATGGCCGTGGTTGGGCCCCTCTATGCCGTCGCCGACCTGCGGGGCCTACGCGTATCGGGCCTGCTGGGCTGGCTGCTCTGGGCCGTCGCCCACCTGGCCTTCATGCCAGACAACGAAAACCGCCTCACCCTGCTAACCAAATGGCTCTGGCAGATCGCCACCCGCGAGCACGCCTCCCTGTTGATCACGGGCCATCCAGACCAGCACATGGGGGTTGAGGTGGGATTGGAGCGGGCAGAACGGTTCGGGGATCCCGGCGGCTAACCCGGTGAAACAGGTCAAACCTGGAACCCAAGATCCCCACTGCAGAGCGGAGGTCCCTAATGGCAAGCCAGTTACGCCCGTCGCAGCTAGATTGATGCATTACCCAATAGCCCAATGTCCATCCCCACCGCAAAGGCCAGACAAAAAACGGCATTGGCCGGCCTCCTCGACGGAGACAACCAATCTCTTGCAAGCCGCGGCTCTGATCAAGTTTTGATTCAGTGGGCAGCGGGAACCACAAGGGCTCGTCGGAGCGCAGTCCATCAAGCGCTAGGTGGCGAGCCGATCAAAACAATCCTCACCGAGCCCATGAAGGCGAATGGGGAAGGCCCCATAGATGTATTAAAAGTCCCAACTACATCTAGCGCCGAAGCAATTATTGCCGCTTACACCGAACAATCCGGTGTCATCTTTGCCGAAGTTGACAAACAGGTAGCGATTCAATTTATCCCTAACGATACCGGAGTTGGCAGCCTCTGGGGCATGAAGAGCAGTGGCGCTGGTATCAAGGCTGATCAAGCCTGGAACATCAGCACAGGTTCGATCAAAAATGTTGTTGGCATTATTGATACCGGCATCGACTACACCCACCAAGATCTCTACAAAAACGTCTTCCTGAACCAGGGCGAGATCAGGGGCCTATCTTGGTTTGCATCAATTGTAGACAACGACTCAGACGGATTGATCACGTTTTGGGATCTAAACAGTGCGAAAAATTGGTCCGGCACCGCCAATATCCAATTGCATCTCAATGATTACAACAGCAATGGCTACATCGACGCCGGCGATTTGCTAGACAGCCGATCAGGCTGGGAAGACGGAATTGATCTTGATAGCAATGGCTACATCGATGACCTGATTGGTTGGGATTTTGTCGACAATGACAACGACCCGCTGGATTTAAACGGTCACGGCACCCACGTGTCCGGCACCATTGGCGCCATGGGCAACAATGGCCTAGGCGTTGCCGGGGTCAACTACCAAGTGCAAATGGCTGGGTTGCGCTTCCTTGATGCCAACGGGAGCGGCTACACATCAGACGCAATCGAAGCGACAGACTATTTCACAGGCCTGAAAACTCGCGGTCTTAATGGCCCTGACAACTTTGTTGCCACCAACAATTCCTGGGGCGGAGGGGGCGCCGACAGCCTGCTCAGCAATGCCATTAGCAGGGCTGAACAAGCAGGCCTGCTGTTCATAGCCGCTGCTGGCAATAGCGCCACAAGCGCCCTAAGCTACCCCGCCGCCTACACCCAAAACAATGTAATTTCCGTTGCTGCCCTTACATCAACAGGGGTTTTGGCAAGCTACTCAAACTATGGCTCATCCTGGGTCGACCTGGGTGCCCCAGGCTCGGGAATTTATTCCACCCTGCTTAACGGTAGCTATGGAACCTTCAACGGCACTTCAATGGCGGCGCCCCACGTAACCGGTGCTGCAGCCCTGCTGGCAACCCTATTCCCCACCGCCACAGCGGCCCAACTCAAAGCTGCCCTACTCGATGGCACTGCCAACGGGGCATTGGCTGGCAAAACCCTTACCGGAGATCAACTGGATCTCACGGTGGCGATCGATTATCTCAACAAAACCATCGGAACGGCGCCAGGCGGCCCCACCTACACCATCGCAACCAACGGCTCCTCCTTCAGCGAAGGGCAAACCATCAGCACTTCTGTCACCACAACTAACGTTGTAGACGGCACCACCCTTTATTGGGCAGTCTCAGGCAATGGCATCGACTCCGCGGATTTTTCTGCCGCAACGTTGAATGGCTCTGGCACCATCACAAATGGTGCCCTAACATTTAATCTCACGATCGCTAACGATCTAAAACCGAGGGCACGGAAACTCTCCAAATTAAGTTCTACTCTGATAGCAGTCGCACAGCTCAAGTTGCCACTACGGCTAGCCTCTCGATTCTTGATAGCTCAGTAGCTCCACTACCACCTAGCGGACAAACCATCTGGGGCACCAATAGAAATGATGTACTCACTGGTGGCATTGGCAATGACATCATTTCCGGCATTGCAAAGACCAGCACAAACATAGGGAAGGGTCAAATCGATACCCTCACAGGCCTAGCAGGCGCTGACATCTTTGTGCTAGCAGATAGCCGTGGGGTGTTCTACAACGATGGCAATACCACTGCCAAGGGAGCCAGAGATTATGCCATTATCAACGACTTCAGCATTGGCGATGGAGACAAACTTCAGTTGAAAGCAGAGCTCCAATACCTGTATACCTACGATGGCTCTGCCAAGGCTACATACATGTACCTGGGCAATGGTGACTCAAGATTTAATGCGGCAGATGAATTAATTGCCCGTCTCGACAATGTCAATCTAACGCCGGGCAATGGGGTGTGGATTGTTGATAATACATCTAGCTTGATCACTATGATCTAACCGTACTTCACTATAACTTTTAGCCCTAGCAAAGGTCGTCAGGGCTTTGAATAACTTTGATGAATCATTATGCTCCTTGGTGCATAACTTTCGCATCCGGATCGTAAAGATCCCTCAATTAGTGCGATTCCCAAGGATCATTTTACGGTCATTGATCGGCACCAAGGCGATCTTTGCCTTGAAGTCTGGGCTATGGGCAGGTAGTTACTTATTGATGGGACCTGTCTAAAAAACAAGTCCTACTCACAGCGCCTTGCGAGCCTGTCCATCCACAAAACCATGCCTTGATCTCTATGGCACTAGCGCCTTGAGCTTCCAAAGCGCCAGCCAACTCCTCAGCGCTACCCACCCAGGCCTGGGGCTCTCCATGGGCCTTAAATTTTAAACTAGGTAGAACTAAGCCAAACTCAGCACAACCAGTGAAGGCCCCCATGGGCTGCAGCCTCACTTTTGCGAAAGAGGGCTGCCATCGCTTTGAGATGGGTATGGAAGCAGCCATCTTCAATGGCATCGCGGTGACCAAGCACCGCCCCCACTTCCGTAATGCCGAGGTCGTAGGGCAAGGTTTCAATGCCACAGGCCTGGAGGCGCGCCAGATCATGGGGTGGGCTATAGCTCAAGGCAATGCCATCGGCGGCAGCTGCCTGCCAGCAGCCAAAGGTGTGGTCCTTAAGACCAGAAGGAGTGGTGGCCAAGCTGCGCTCGTGCAATTGGCCCATCAGCATTGGGGCCATTCCCACATCTAAAGCGGGAGAAGGATAGAGCGCCACCTGATCTGCCGTGACTACTTTCTGCGCATGCAGGGGATGGGTTTGGTGGCTCACGAGCTGGAGATCAAACCGGCAGAGGGGCACAGCCATCACAGCATCTGTCACGTGAAGCCGTTCAAAGCGCAGGCGCTTCAAGGGCTGCTCCAGCAACGAGCCGTAGTCCAGAAGCCCGCCGATCCAGAAATCGATCAGGCGGTTCTCCAGCAGGTTCTGCACCCGCCAGCTATCCATCGTGCGCACGGCAACCCTCTCCCCAGCGAGGTCCTGCGCTTGGCTAGCCAGCGGACCTTCCACGAAGCCATCCATCAGGCCTTCCATCTGCCAACCAATGCCATAACGAAATCGGCCCTGGCGCACCCTGCGCTTTTGGGTCGCCTGCCGCAGGGCAGCGAGCATGTCGAAATTACGGGTGGCCCGATACACCCCATCAACCCGATCAAAGCCAAAATCAAACAGCTGACTAAAGGAGCGGTAACGGCGCGAGCAACTGCTCTGGGAAATCCCCAGGGCCTCAGCCGCATAGATCGTGCTCTGGAAGAGTTCGAGGGTGTCGAGCACATCCAAATCACCAACAACAGACTCACTCACCACCACTGGTCCAACTCAGACCGTGAAGTAGTTCAATCCTCAGAACCAGCAAATGTCTTACTAGATGCAATTACAGAATAGACCTATTCATTTCAGCTAGCACAAGCTACCCCCCCCCGAAATGCATGGAACTTTCTTGCAGAATCTGCATCCATGCAACCTTTGCATGTAACAAATAAAGCTAAAAATCATGGCTATGGCCTTCCGCTCACCAGGCCGATGTCGCCAGCTCCTCTGCGGCCAAGGGCCTAGTGCTTGTCGATGGGGTTGTAACGGCGATCCTCGGCGGGATGCTGGTGCTGGAGTGGCCTAGCGACAGCCCTTGGGCCGCGGGAACCCTGCGGGGAATCTCCCTGTCTTTCCCGTCTGTGAAAGGGTTGACCAGTTCAAAGTCAAACGAGGCATAATCAACACAGCTACTTTCAATGACAATGGGCACCAGAGAGGCCGTTAACCCCCAATCTCTTGATTCGGGAATGATCTTTTGACCCCTACCATCCTCCCAGCATCGGCAGCCCTTAAGGAATTGAAGGCAGGGCATGAACGATTTGTTAAAGCAATCTCAAAACATCCCCATAGCAGTCAACAACGGCTGAATCGCCTTGCTACCGGCCAACAACCGATGGCAATGATACTGAGCTGCTCGGATTCCAGGGTGCCTATTGAATTGCTTTTTGATGTGGGCTTTGGCGACGTGTTTGTGATCCGTAATGCGGGCAATGCCTGTACGCAAGGAAGCGTGGCCTCAATCGAATATGGCTTAGAAGCTTTAAATATCAATCTACTGGTTGTCTTGGCCCACGAGGGATGTGGTGCGATTGCGGCAGCCTGCGCCGACCATCTGAGCCTCAGCCCAAGCCTCAGCAAGCTGGTGTTGCATATCCGAGAAGAGCTCGTCGCTGGGGCCGTTCCCCTCGATCCAGACGTCGCCGTGCGCCGCCATCCCGTCTTGACAGCCCGACAATTAATAGGCAGCAGCCAGCTGGTGCAGGATCGCGTCAACAGTGGTGCCTTGCTAATCGAACCTGCCTGCTATACCTTCGACCATGGCAAAATTGAGTGGATGGGTTCCACTTCGGCGGATTGACATTCGCCCCTATTTAGCCTCCATCCAGTTGGGACCCACCCCCGTTTCCACCCTTAGGGGCACGGAGAGCTGGACCGCCGTTTCCATGGTGCGGCGGGTGATTTCTAAGACCGCCTCAAGCGCTTCTGGGGCCGCCTCCAGCACCAGTTCATCGTGCACCTGCAATAACAACCGGGCAGGCAAGTCAGCGGTGGCCAGCTCCCGCTGCAATTGCACCATCGCCAACTTGATGATGTCGGCGCTCGAGCCCTGAATGGGCGCATTGGCCGCTGCCCGCAGTTGCTGGGCCTCCATGCCGGCCCGGCGGGCCACCTCCAGATCGATCTCAAGGGGATCCTTGCCCAGCAGCCGGCCCAGGCCATTGGGATCAAAGGCAAACGGGCGCCGCCGGCCCAGGATCGTCTCCACGTAGCCGCGGCTGAGGGCAAGACGCTCCTGCATTTCCAAAAAGGAGAACACCCGGGGATAGCGCTGCTTGTATTTGGTGAGGAACTCTTTGGCCTGGGCCTGGCCAACCCCGGTTTCGCGGGCAAAGCGCTGGGCGCCCATGCCATAGATCACGCCGAAATTGATCGTTTTGCCAAGCCGCCGTTCATCCGGGCTGACCTCGTCTTTTTCCAGCAGCAAGCGGGCGGTGAGGGCATGCACATCGTCACCGGCCTGGTAGGCCTCCACCAGCACCGGTTCGCCCGAGAGGTGGGTGAGGATGCGCAGCTCAATTTGGCTGTAGTCGGCACTGATCAGCTGCCAGCCCTGCTGGGGCAGGAAGGCCTTGCGAATCCGCCGGGAAAATTCCGTGCGAATCGGGATGTTCTGCAGGTTGGGATTGCTGCTTGATAGGCGTCCGGTGGCGGTGACCGCCTGGTTGAAATCGGTGTGGACCCGGCCCGTTTCCGGCTCCATCAAGGCCGGCAGGGCATCCACATAGGTGCTCTTGAGCTTGCTGAGGGTGCGATGTTCCAGCACCAGGGGCACCACTGGATGGGCGTCCTCCAGTTTTTCCAGTACGGCGGCATCGGTGCTCCAGCCGGTCTTGGTTTTGCGCGATTTTTTGCGATCCAGGCCGAGCTTGTCAAAGAGCAGTTCACCCAGCTGCTTGGGGGAGGCCAGGTTGAAATCCACGCCAGCGGCGGCTCGGGCGTCCAACTCCAGCCGCGCCAAGGTGGTGGCCAACTCGCCGGATAACTCCGCCAGGTAGGCCGTATCAATGCGGATGCCGGTGGCTTCCATGAGGGCGAGCACGGGCTCTAGGGGCAGCTCCACCGCATCGAGCAGGGCGGGTAGGGCCGGGCCGAGATCAGCGAGTTGCTGGCGGATCTGCCCCGTCAGCCGCCAAGTGAGGTGCACGTCCATGCCGCAATAGAGGGCGGCCTCCCCAATCGGCACCGACGCAAAGGTCGCCCCCTTTGGCACCAGCTCAGCAAAACCGGTGGGACTAAAACCAAAGTTGCGCCCGGCCAGGGCGTCGAGGCCATGTTTGGCATTGGCATCGCGCAGGTAGTCCGCCAGCAGGGTGTCCATCACCACGCCGCCCAGGGGCAGGCCGTGCCGCATCAGCACCAGCCGGTCGTATTTGGCGTTTTGGAGGGTCTTGGGGTGCTGGGCGCTCGCCAGCCAGGGGGCCAGGGCCGCCAACACCTGCTCCAGGGGCAGCTGGGGCGGGGCCGGCGGCGGCGAGCTGAGCAGGTCGGCGGCGGCAGGGGGATGGTGGCCGATCGGGATGTAGGCCAGGTCGGTCAAACCCTCGCCCCAGCAGAGGCCGATCCCCACCAACTCAGCTTGGAAGGGATTGAGTGCGGTGGTTTCGGTGTCGAGGGCAATGGGGCGAGCTGGATCAGTGCACGCCAGCAGCCGCTCCACCAAGGCGTGCAGCTCGCCCTCGGAGCCGATCAATTGGGGAGCCAGGGGGGGCAGCTGGCCCGGCTCGTTGATGGGCTGGGCCTGCTGCTGCGGGGCCTTGCTGCCTTCGCCGGCCAGTTCAGCCGGCTTCACCCCAGACCCTGGCGGCGTGGACCCCAGGTTCCCGTCTGGCGGCGGCTCCGCCGAAAAAATCCGCGCAAAATTACCCACCTGCTTCACCAGGCTGAACAACTCCAGATCCTCCAGGCTTGCCGCCAGGCTGGTGGCGTTCACCGCCCCCAGAACCAACCGCGGCTCGCTCGGCAGGGGGATGTCGATCAAGATCTCGGCCAACATGCGCGAGCGATAGGCGCTCTCGCGATCGGCGCTGAGTTTGGCCTTGAGCGCTCCTTTAAGGGCCCCCTTGCTGTCTTTCTCGCCTAAGCCCTCGAGGGCGGCATAGACGCCATCGAGGTCGCCGTTCTCCTTGAGCAGGTTGATCGCCGTTTTCGGCCCCACCCCCTTCACCCCAGGGATGTTGTCCGAGCTATCGCCGGTGAGGGCCTTGAGATCCACCACCTCCTCGGGGGTCACGCCCAACTTGGCAATCACGCCCTCGCGCTTAATTTCCAACGGCCCACTGCTTTTGGCGTAGGGCCCGCCGCCCATATATAAAACCGAGATGTCGCGGCCGTCATCCACCAATTGGAAGAGGTCGCGGTCGCCCGAGAGGATGCGCACCCGCCAGCCCGCAGCCGCTGCCCGGTTGGCCAGGGTGCCGAGCACGTCATCGGCCTCATAGCCCGGGGCCATGCAGAGGGGCAGATCGAGGCAGGTTTCGAGGATCTGCTGCAGGTTGGCTAGATCGGCGAAAAAGTGCTCTGGCGCCTGATCACGGTGGGCCTTATAGGTGCTGTCAGCCTCGTGGCGGAAGGTGGGCTGGGCCGTGTCGAAGGCGATCACCACCCCCTGGGGGGCCAGGCCCTTGCAGTTGTCGAGCAGGGCCTTGAGGAAGCCGTAGGTCACCGAAGTGGGCACGCCCTCCTTGGTGCTCAGACCACCCTCGCCCCCCTTGGCAAAGGCATAGAAGCTGCGAAAGGCCAAGCTATGGCCGTCCACTAACAGCAGCAGGGGGGCGGCCGCACCCGGGTCGGCTACGGCCCTAGGGCCAGGGGTTTGCTCGTTCGGGCGCATGCCTTGTGCTGTCATGGCCTGCTACCGGAACCGCCCCAGATTGGCAGAGGGGCAAACCCCATCCATATCCTGGAGAAGCGAACCTTGCAGGCGTCAAAACCGATGGCCCGTACGCCCAACCACTACGCCATTCACCTGCTCCTTGCAGGCGGTCACCATCAAGTGATCAATTTTGCCGACCTGGCCTCCTTTCAAAAATGGTATGGCGAGGTGCTGAATGCCGGTCCGGCCGAGGCCTTCGTGAACGTGCCGATCCATGATTTGCAGGGTGAATACCTGGTGGTCCGCCCCAGTGGCGTGGTGGGGATCCGGGTTGAGCCCCAGTTCACCTCCTTCGACGAATGATTTCCTGGAGCGGCCCCCTTGAATCGCCTTGAGCTGCTTTGGAGCGAATCCTTCTTTGCTGGCTCCATCGCCCAGTTAATTGCCAGGCTCACGGGCCTGCCGGCGGTGGTGCTACTGCTCACGGTCGGGCTGGTGATTGGCAGGGCTGGCTTCAACCTGGTCGAGCCCGAAACCCTGGGCCGGGGCCTGCAACCCCTGGTGGGCCTGCTGGTCAGCCTGGTCCTTTTCGATGGTGGGCTGAACCTGCGCCTGGCTGGCCGGGACCTGCAACGCACCGTCGTGCAGCTGGTGGTGGTGCGAGGGGTGCTGGGCCTGCTGGGCGGCGCCCTGTTGGCCCACCAGCTGGCCGGGCTGTCCTGGCCCCTGGCCTGGGTGTTTGCGGCCATCTCTCTAGCCACTGGACCCACCGTGGTGACACCAATGGTGCAGCAGATGCGCCTGCTTCCCGGTCTGGGCCAAATTCTCCAGGCTGAGGGACTGATCCTTGAGCCGATCGGCGCCGTGCTGGCCCTGCTGTTGCTGCAGCTGGCCCTAGGCGAGCTGGCGGGCTGGGCCGATGTGGTCTCCCTGCTGGGGCTGAGGGTTGGTGGCGGGGTGGCGATCGGCGCCGCCGGCGGCTTGCTGCTGAGCCTGGTGCTCGAACATCTGCCCAGGGGTTCGGGCACGGAGCAGGAGGACCCGCTGCCCCTGCAGCTCATCCTTGGCGCCCTGTTCCTGCTGGTGAGCGGGGCCGAATGGCTGTTGCCCGAGGCGGGCTTTCCCGCGGCCGTGGCGGCGGGAGTGGTGGTGGGCCTCCGGCTCGATAAGGAGGCCAGCCAGCTGGACGAATTGATCGCCCAACTGGCCCAGCTGGCGATCACCGTGCTCTTCCCCCTGCTGGCTGCCGACCTCTCCTGGGCGGAACTGAGCCCCCTCGGGCTAGGCGGGGTGGGCTGTGTGCTCGCCCTGATGCTCTATCGCTGGATTGTGATCCAGCTCGGTTCGATCGGCCTAAGCGGCCTGGGTTGGAGCGAGAAACTCATTCTCAGCTGGATCGCGCCGCGGGGCATCGTCACCGCTGCGATCGCCAGCCTGTTTGCCCTCCAGCTCGAAGCCGCGGGCGTGCCTGGAGCCTCGAATCTCAAGGGCCTGGTATTCCTGATGATCGTGCTCACCGTGGGCCTGCAGGGCTTCACGGCCCCGAGTTTGGCCCGCCGTCTTGGCCTAGTGATTCAGCCAGAACCGGCAGCACCCCCCATGGAATCGCCCGCACCAGGCCCCTAGGGGCCCAAGCGATTCAAAGGCTGCGGCGGATGCGTGCGGCGGCCTCGCCACTGGGTTGGAGCAACAGCCAGCTGCTGAGCAGGTCGGGGCCTTGGAGACTGCCAAGCAAGGCGGCCCGCAAGGTTTTCATCAGCACTCCTTTTTTGACCCCGGCCGCCATCACCGCCTTGGCCAACAGATCCTGAGCCTGCTCCAGGGTCAGGGGCCCTTCAACGAGGAGCTCCAACAGGGCTTGCAGGGCTTCTCGGGCACCAGGACTCTGGAGCTGGACCAGGGCGGCTTCGCTGAGCTCGGGCCGGCGGAAGAAGGGCAGGGCCTGGTCAATGCCATCGCGCAGGGTGACCAGGGAAGGACCGATCAGGGCGCAGAGCGACTCCAGCCAGGCCTGGTCCTCGCTGGCCTGATCCAGCCAGCCCTCGCCTGCCCAGAGGGGCCGTAGCTGGTCTAGCAGCTGTGCTGGCTCCAAGTCATGGAGCACCTGGCCGTTCAACCAGTTGAGCTTGTCCCAGTCGAAACGGGCCCCTGCCTTGTTGACCCGATCGAAATCGAAGACGGCGGCGGCCTCGGCCAGGGAGAAGCGCTCGCCCATACCCTCCGGCGGCGACCAGCCCAGCAACGTCATGTAATTGGCCAGGGCAGCGGCGCTGTAGCCCTGGGCGCGGAAATCAGCCAGGGAGGTAACCCCATCGCGTTTGGAGAGCTTCTTGCCTTCTTGGTTGAGGATCAGGGGCGTGTGGGCAAACACAGGCATGGCAAGGCCCAGGGCCTCGTACAGCAGAATTTGCTTGGCCGTGTTGGCGATGTGGTCTTCGCCACGGATCACGTGGCTAATTGCCATGGCGGCGTCATCAACCACCACCACCAGGTTGTACAGGGGATCGCCGATCGTGGCTGCCGGGGCCCGACGGGCGATCACCATGTCGCCGCCTAGGTCAGCGCCCACCCAGCGCATCTGGCCGCGGACCAAATCGATCCAGCCAATGCTGGCCCCATCGTCGATGCGGAAGCGCACCGTGGCCTGGCGTCCTTCGGCGATGTAGGCCTGCTCCTGGGCGGCGCTCAGGTCGCGATGACGGTTGTCATAGCGGGGGGGCTTGTTCTCTGCTGCCTGGCGCTCGCGCATCTCCGCCAGCTCGGCCTCGCTGGCGTAGCAGCGGTAGGCATGGCCAGACGCCAGCAGCTGGCCAATGGCGGCGCGATGGGCGTCAATGCGCTCGCTTTGGACCACTGGCTCCCCATCCCAGGCCAAACCCAGCCATTGCAGGCCTTCGAGGATGTTGGCGGTGAACTCGGGCTTGCTGCGCTCCCGGTCGGTGTCCTCGATGCGCAGGAGGAACTGGCCGCCGTGACGCTTAGCAAACAACCAGTTGAACACCGCCGTGCGGGCGGTGCCGATGTGGAGGGTGCCGGTGGGGCTAGGAGCCAAACGCACACGCACCGAACCAGTGTTCGCCATGGTCGCGTGACTCCAATTGGGGTTAAACGGGACTGACGGGATTCGAACCCGCAACTTCCGCCGTGACAGGGCGGTGCTCTAACCGGTTGAACTACAGTCCCAGATTGGTTTTGCAACCAATTGCAATTGGTTTTAGAACCAAAAGCACAGATTGGCCGCAGGCCAGATCTGGATCGCCCAGGCAACGGTGGCCGCCCTGCGCTTTAAACAGTATCTGCTGCGATGGGCCCCTCCGTCAACCAATCGGCCCCAGTGGAGAAGCGCAGCGACAAAACCTGGTGCCATAAAAAATCCCTGGCCGGGCCCTGGGAGAGCACGATCAGGGGCAACTGATTTCAGGCCGCCATCGGCCCATTTCACGGCTAGTCAGGGGCGGAAACCGGCCGGTTCAATCAGGCGAACCTGGTTTCCCCGGGCGGTGAATTCCCGACCTTGGTCGCTTTGAACAACGACTCGACCACCGGATTTGACACGGATCACCCGCGCCCGAACCCAGCCAAGGGCTGCGGACTCGAGAACTTTGACCACATCACCAGGCTGTAGATCCAACTCCATGTCCGGAACCACGAAACTGCAGGAGAGGGAATCGGACGCGCCGTGGAGGACTTGAACCCCCGGCATCAGGTTTTGGAGACCTGCGTTCTACCAACTGAACTAACGGCGCAAGGCGATCCCCCCACGGTCAAGGCCCATACAAGATGAACATTGACCTGGACAAAAATGAGGCGTAAGCCTCAACGATCGAAGCGCTGCTTGACGCGAGTGGCCTTGCCCACCCGGTCGCGCAGATAAAAGAGCTTCGCTCGCCGCACCTTACCGCGCCGCTCCACCTTGATGGAAGCGACTTGGGGGCTGTGGAGCATGAAAACACGCTCCACTCCGACCCCTTGGAAGATGCGGCGCACCGTAATGGTCTCATGGAGACCGCCGTGGCGTTTGGCGATCACCACACCCTCGTAGGGCTGGATGCGCTCCTTGTTGCCTTCACTGATGCGAACGCCTACGCGGACAGTGTCGCCCACGTAGATCTCAGGCAAATCGCTCTTGAGCTGATCGGCTTCAAACGCCCGGATCAGATCCTGGGCGCTGAGTTTACCCGTGGTGGCCTTCACGGGCTCCAGGGTTGCCACCGCAGGGGTGCTGGTCTCCAAGCTGGTCTCCACCGTGGTGGCCTCCGTCTCGCTGGTCATGTCATTGATCTCGTTGGATTCCGCTGCCATTCCAGCTCCGAAAAACGCCTGGCCAAACAACAAGTGTACCGTTTAGAGCGACCCATCTGGACTGGACGACTTCCCTGGACGCTGGCCCTGACGCCAGCGTTGCAGCAACAGGCTGGCCCCAGAGATCAGCATCCAGAGCAGGCCCAGGCCGTTGAGCAAGACATAGAAGGGTTCCAGGGCCTTGCCGAGCCATTCGCCCTCATGCACCACCATCAAAATGTGCAGCTGGTCGCGGCCCAAGCCGGCCCAGTCCTTCAGCAGCCTGTAGGCCATACCGGAGCAGACCGTGATGAGTAAGGGGGCCAGCACAATCGGTGCCACAGCCCCGTGGAGCCGGCGGACCTGCTGGACCCTTTGTGGCGTCAGCCCAGGCAACGACATCAGGCGGCGGGAACGGGGCGGGCAACAGGGGACCGGGCCCCCGTTCTACCTTGACAATCGGCCCTGGAACTTTCAATGAATCTTTTTGCTGATCTGCTGGCCACCACCAGCCGTCAAACGGCCGCCAGCCCGTCAGCAGCGGCCCAGACGGCCGCCACCCAGACCGGACCCCGCATCCAGAAGGGACGCAGGGGGGTGGAAATCAAGTCGGCCCGAGAAATTGCAATCATGCGCAAGGCCAGCAGAATCGTGGCCACCGTGCTCAGGGAGATCAGCGAGCTAGCCGCACCGGGCATGACCACCGCCGACCTGGATCGCCACGCTGAGAAGCGGATCAGGGAGCTGGGAGCCACCCCTAGTTTTAAGGGCTACCACGGCTTTCCCGCCAGCATCTGCGCCTCGATCAACCATGAGGTCGTCCATGGCATCCCCAGCAGCAAACGGCTGATCCGCTCCGGCGACCTGGTCAAGATCGACACGGGTGCCTACTTCGAGGGCTACCACGGCGACAGCTGCATCAGCCTCTGTGTGGGCGAGGGGGCTACGGAGGAGGCCCAGCGGCTCACCCGGGTCGCCCAGGAATCGCTCATGCAGGGCCTGGCCCGCATCAAGGCCGGTAACAGCCTGCTCGATATCGCCGGTGCCGTGCAAGACCACGTCGAAGCCCATGGCTATGCAGTGGTGGAGGACTACACCGGCCATGGCGTCGGCCGCAACCTGCATGAGGAACCCTCGGTGTTCAACTTCCGCACCCGGGACCTGCCCAACTTGACCCTGCGGGCCGGCATGACCCTGGCGGTGGAGCCGATCCTCAATGCCGGCAGCAAGGCTTGCCGCACCCTCAAGGACCGCTGGACCGTGGTGACTGAGGACGGCAGCCTCTCGGCCCAATGGGAACACACCATCGCCGTGACCAGCGATGGCTGTGAAATCCTCACCGACCGGGATTTTTAGGCCACTGAGTCTGGGGCTTGGCAACTTGGCCGGCTGAACAGTCCCAGGTAGGTCCAGCGGACCAGCACCGCCAGGGGGAACAGGACGTAGGTGAGGGGATTGGGGGTAACGATGATCAGCCCCCAGTCCCACGCGGCCAGCCGCAGCACGGCCTGGGCCACAAAGCCAGCTCCCAGCAGCCCGATCGGATTGAGGTTGGAGCGGAAGGGCCCCAGCACCAGACGCCGAATTCGCAGCTCCGGCCCGGCCAGGTCCAGGCTCCGCAGACTGACCAGCTGGCCCACAAGCCGCTTGCTGATCTCGTAGAGGGGGCTTACGGCCGGCAGGATTTCAGCTTCGGAGGTGTTGATCCAAACTTCTCGGCAGGGCCCCATCCCCTTGCCGGGCTGGGCAGAAAGGTTGCCGGGCTGGGCCGCAGCAAAGAGCTCAAGTAAGCGCAAGCTGCTGAGGGCATTCACCTCCAGGGAGCGTTCCAGGGCACCGGCGCTGCGATCGCCATGGACATTGACCCCGTGGTTGACCACCAAGATGTCGATCCGGCTGAACAGCTCGCTGAGATCTGATTCATGGCCGCAGCTCCAGCTGACCTGCTCCAGGGGGATAGGGGCGCCGTTAGGGGTGGCCAGCTCCAGGGGCTCCGCCCTGGTGGTTAGGGCCACCAGGCTGGCACCGCAGCCATGGAAGCAGCGCAGCAGCTCCACCCCCAGGCTGCCGCTGGCACCGGTGATGGCAACACGACGGCCAGCGAAGGCCCTGCTACGCCGAGGGTCCATCGGGCTTCCCATCGAATCTGCTCCAAGCATGCGCCATCCTGGACCTAATGACATTGCGCCCCATGGAGACGGTTCAGAAGGAAGGTGACGCCATGGTTGCCCTCTATGCCCCCTACTGCCGAGGCTCTGAGCAGCCCCAACTGCTGGACCTAACCCTTGAAAAGCTTTTAACCAGGAGGCTTAACGGCAATCGCCAGCTCAAGCCCGACGGCAGTCATCCGTTTGAACTCACCTGGCAACCCGGGGAATCGCCCCAGGAGCCAAGCCAGTGCCAACTGAGCTTTCCAAAAATCCAGGCGGTGACCTACAACTTTTCGGTGCCCACAGCCCAGCTCGTGCTGTGGCTGATGCAAATTTTGGACTCTGGGCCGGCCTCCCATCCCCCAGGGCTACCGCCCCTCCAGCGGCCAGCCCCGCCCCTGCCCGGCCCAAGACTTGGCCTACCCACCCCCTCCCTGCCCCTGCCACCGCTGCCCTTGGCAGCCCCATTCCGGCAAGCGCGGCCGCCAGCTAACTTCGCGGCCGAGGCCGGTGGCACCCCCGATCTGCCGGATAGTTTTTGGTGCTGGCTGCTCGTGGGCCACTTACCGCCAGAGCGATCCGCCTAGATTCGCGCCACCGCAGCCGCGCCCGGGGCAACCGCCATGCCTTTAACCAGGGTTTCCCCATCCCCACCAGCCTTAAGCGAGCCGGGACCGGTATTACTGGTCGGTTCGTGCGAACCATTCAGCGGCAAATCAACCCTTGTGCTCGGCCTGGCCCGGCAGCTGATCGACAAGGGGGCCCAGATTCGTTTTGGCAAACCCCTGGGCACCAGTGACGAGGCCGAGCGCAAGGCGGCTGGGCCGGATTCCGGTCCGAGCAGCTCGCCCACGCCGGACAGCACCCCAACCGAGGGGGTGGTCCTGGATGCGGACGTGCGCTTCGTGGGCGAAATCCTCGGCCTCAGCCCCGAACAGCTCCTGCCCTCTTTGCACCTGTCCGATCCGAGCACGGCGAGGGCTCGGCTGCTCTCCGGCGACCTGGACGCGGGCCAGGGCCTGGGCCGGTTGCAGGCCCAGCTAGGCAACGGCATCAATCAGATCACCTTGCTGGAGATGGCGGGCAGCCTGTCGGAAGGACTGCTCTATGGCCTGAGCCTGCCCCAGCTCGCCCACCAACTCCAGGCTCCGGTGGTGCTGGTGCACCCATGGAGTGATGCCCGTAGCGTCGATCCCCTGCTGGAGGCCTTCGGCCAACTTGGTTCCCTGTTGGCTGGGGTTGTGCTCAATGGGGTCGCCCCCGAGACCGTGGCCGGCCTGCTAGACGCCGAGGTGCCCGCCCTAGAGCGGTTGGGGATCCCTGTGTACGGAGTCATGCCCCGCAGCCCCCTGCTGCGCAGCGTCACGGTGGAGGAACTGGCCTGGCGCCTGGAGGCCCGGGTGCTCTGTTGCCGAGAACGGCTCGATCTGCTCGTGGAAACCCTCAGCATCGGCGCCATGAATGTCAACTCGGCCATGGAGTTTTTCCGGCGGCGTCGCAACATGGCCGTGGTAACGGGGGCCGACCGCACCGACATCCAACTGGCAGCCCTAGAGGCCTCCACCCAGTGCCTGATCCTCACCGGTGCCGGCGAACCCCTGCCCCAGCTGATTTCCCGCGCCGAAGAACTCGACGTCCCCCTGCTCAAGGTGGAGCATGACACCTTGAGCACGGTCGAAGTGATCGAAAGAACCTTCGGCCACATGCGCCTGAACGAAGCGGTGAAGGCCACCTATGCCGTCCGCCTCGTGGCGGAACATTGCCAGTTCGATCGCCTCGATGCCCGCTTGCGCTTGCCGGTTCCGGCCTGAAGAAGGCCGCTTACTGGCTGCATCGCGGCTTCAATACTGCTAGTTTCAGATTGCAATTAGAGGGCGATTGGTGACCCGGTCCCTAGATCTGCCCGCCCTGGACCGCATCGACACCCTGGCTCAGGAGCTGGCCCTGCTCCAGGATCAGGGCAAACGCCGCATCGCCATCCTGGGCAGCCGCCATGTGCCGGTTGTGTCCGTGCATCTGGTAGAGCTGGTGGCCCGCTCCCTCGCCCAGGAAGGCCACAGCTTGATCACTTCCGGTGCCCTGGGGGTGAACTCGGCTGTGATTCGCAGCGTGCTGGATGTGGATCCCGCCCGCCTGACCGTATTACTACCCCAGAGCCTCGATCGCCAACCGAGCGAATCCCGCGACCAATTGGAGCGGGTGCTGAACTTGGTGGAGAAACCGGAGCACAATGAACTGCCCCTGCCGATGGCCAGCAGCCTCTGCAACCAGGAAATCATCAGCCGCTGTGACCAGCTGATCTGTTATGCCTTCCACGACAGTGAAACCCTGCTGGCCAGTTGTCGCATCGCCGAAGACATGGGCAAGGTTGTGAGCCTGATGTTCTTCGACTGAGGCCCCTATGGCTGGAGGCCAAGGCCAAGCACCGGGCCTGCAGGGGATCAATGGCTTGGGATTCGATGGGGATGGGGTGGGAGAGCCAGCCGCTCAACCCGCCAACAACCCCAACATCCCTGCGCCGTAGAGCAGGGTGGTGCAGAACAAAGCCATGGCCCAGCAGAGCGAGCGCAGCAGCGGCTTGTTGCTCACATAGGCGCCGACATAGACGAACCGCAAGAGGGGGTGGGCCAGGGCAACCGCTGCGGCCCAGGGAGCCGTAACCCCCACTAATAGGCAGAGCAGGGCCGCGGGGGCATGAAGCACAAAGGCTTCAAAGCAATTTTGATGGGCCCAACTTGCGCGCTGGCCCCAGGCAGGCAAGCGCTCAAACATCGCCCGGGGGGCCGCAATGTCAGCCATCGTGAAATTGGATTGGGACCGGGCCGCCCCGAGCGGCACGATGCTCCCCACCAGCACCAGCGCGGCCAACACCAGGGACCAGGCAAAGGGCGCCGAGGCCGAGGGGCCCAGCAGGCCCGGCGACGTAAAAGCGAAGAAAATCATGGTTGCAATGGTGGCTGCCTCTTTCTAAGGCGCCGGTGGTGAAACCCTGTTGCAAGGGGCCGGCGAAAGCCGACGCCAGTGGGGCCAAGGGCTGCCTCCGCATCCATTGGCAACGCTTGCCCTGGACCACCCATTGATAAGCAACGCTGTGCTGCCCCGTTTTCCCCGGCTGTCCGTGGTTTTCCCCAGAAAAGGGGAGCTTTTCCCCCAGCGCCCCAGCCGAGACCCCGCCAGGGCTGATGGCCTCTGCCAATCCCTGGGGAATGGTCCCCTTCCCCTTGACGGCCATGGGCCCATCGCCTCGCCAGGACCCTGACAAGAGCGCCAGCGCCCCAAGGCCAAGTGGCTGGCAACTTCGCAGTGGTTGTCCCACGGGTCCAGAAGTCCAGGGCCCGCTTGCACGGCAGGGGATGGTTAGGGGGTCGAAGACCGTCAAGCAGCCAGAACACATGAACCAAATCCCCGACCACGCGCCCCGCAGTGTCTCCGTTGAGAACCAGTTTCCCGAGGACCTGTTCGACGCCATGCGGGAGTTTGTTCGCGTGCATCCCCAATGGGACCAATACCGCCTGATGCAAGCGGCCCTGGCCGGTTTTCTCTTCCAGCAAGGCTGCCAAGACCGGGCCGTGGCCCGGCACTACCTAGACGGCCTCTTCCAGCGGGAAGGGAGTGCCCAAAGGCGGCCCAGTTGATCGAAACACTGCCAGCAGGCTGGTCAGCTGTATAGAACTGTCCCCCATCCACAATGAACACCATGCTCCTGGCGGTTAGCGGTGCCTCCGGTAAAACCGGCTGGCGGGTGGTTCAGGAGGCCCTGGCCCGGGGCCATCAAGTGCGGGCCCTGCTCCGCCCCGGTTCAGAGGTGCCCCCAGGCCTGGATGGGGCCGAACTGGTGCGCCTGGAGCTAGGGGATGGCCCAGCCCTGGCCCAAGCCCTAGGAGGCTGCCAAGCCCTGGTGATCGCCACTGGCGCCAGGCCGGGCATCGACCTCACGGCGCCCCTGCGGGTGGATGCCTGGGCCGTGGGCAGCCAGGTCCGGGCCTGCGAAGCGATTGGGGTGAACCGGGTGCTGTTGGTCAGCTCCCTCTGCTCTGGCCTGTGGTGGCATGCCCTCAACCTTTTCGGCCTGATCCTGGTGGTGAAGCGACTGGGTGAACGGGCACTCGAGCGCAGCAGCCTGGCTTGGACGGTCATCCGCCCCGGCGGCCTGAGCGAATCGGAAACCGGGCTTGATCAAGAACAGATGAAATACTCCAAGGCAGGCCAACAACAGGACGGCCGCATTCCGCGCCGGCTCGTGGCCCAGGTGTGTCTCGAGGCCCTAGAAACGCCCCTCAGCCAGAAGAGGATCATCGAAATCACCAGCAAGTCTGCCGTTGGAGCCAGCGATGGCCCAAAGAACCCCAAAACAGACAGCGCTGAAACGGGCAGCACTGAGGAGATCAATGCTAAAAGCTGTGGAGCCGTGATCACCGCAAGTAGCACGACAGGACTGGCAAGTTGGCTATCGACGAACCCCTAGAACAGCTTCCATCTTTGGCGATCATGTTCGACACTTGACCCCCTAAAAGCGATGCATCAGATCTGGGGCCCCCCTTAGGGGCAGAGCCATGTCCGAACATGGGCTCGGGGTGCTGCTGGATTGGGGAACGGGTTTGACCAACCGGGCAGAGTGTCTTCCATGTCCGCGCCGGCTAGCGGCCAGGATTGCGTCAAACGACCAAGCCACCAGCCTGCCGATGCCGATCGTTTGCGCCGAGCGCCTCAGCAAGACCTACCGGGTCAGCCAGAAACAGCCGGGTCTGGGCGGAACCCTGCGCCATTTCTTCTGGCGCCGCAGCCGCTTGGTAGAGGCCGTCCGGGAGATCAGTTTCTCGATCGAGCCCGGCGAGATGGTGGGCTTCCTCGGAGCCAATGGCGCTGGCAAAACCACCACGCTGAAAATGCTCAGCGGCCTGGTTTATCCCAGTGGCGGCAACCTGCTGGTGGCAGGCCATAGCCCCCAACGCCGCCAAGCCAGCTTCCTACGCAACATCACCCTGGTGATGGGCCAAAAGCAGCAGCTGATCTGGGACCTGCCACCACTGGATTCCTTTCGGGTGAATGCGGCGGTTTACGGACTTGATGAGCGCGAAACCAAGCGGCGCATCAACGAATTGGCCGAGATGTTGGAGCTGGGCGAGGAACTCACCCGGCCGGTGCGCAAATTATCCCTAGGCGAACGCATGAAGGCCGAGCTGCTTGCAGCCCTGCTGCACCGCCCCTCCCTGCTGTTTCTCGATGAACCCACCCTGGGCCTGGATGTCAACGCCCAGGCGCGGGTGCGCACCTTCCTGGCCGACTACAACCGCCGCCACGGTGCCACCGTGCTGCTCACCAGCCACTACATGGCCGATATCACCGCCCTCTGTCCGAGGGTTTTGCTGATCCACCAGGGCGGCCTCTTCTATGACGGCAGCCTGGAGACCCTGACCCAGCGCCTCTCCCCCTGCCGCCTGGTGAGACTGGAGTTGAAAACCCCCCTACCGGCCTCTGCATTCAGCTCCTATGGCCAGGTGGAGGCCATCGATGGCCGCGAGGTGAAACTGCTGATCGCCCGGGACCAACTCACCGGCGTCGTGGCACGGCTGCTGGGGAACCTGGAGGTGCTGGACCTGGAGGTGGCAGATCCACCGATTGAGGATGTTATCGGCCAACTGTTCCAACGGGGAGTTGTGCAATGAGAGGGGCTCAATCCATGCGCATTGCCCGGGTTTTACTCTCCAGCCAATACGCCTACATGCTCGAGTACCGGGCAGAAATTGCCCTGTGGACCCTCTCTGGAGTGGTGCCTTTCATCATGTTGGCCCTCTGGAGCCAGGTGGATGCCAGCGGCGCAAACCCTGGCGAACTAGGTCTGAATCGGCTGCAGTTGGGTCGCTATTTCCTATCGGCTTTCATTGTGCGCCAGTTCACGATCGCCTGGGTGGTTTGGGCCTTTGAAGAGGACGCCTTGCAGGGTCGCCTCTCCCATGCCCTCCTGCAACCCCTCCATCCGCTCTGGCGCTACCTGGCCGCCCACCTAGCCGAACAGGCCACCCGCCTGCCCTTTGTGGCCGTGCTTGTGGGTCTGTTTTTTCTACTGCAACCAGACACCGTATGGCTGCCCTCTTTGCCCCAGGCCCTTACGGCGCTGGTGGCGATCTGGATGGCCTTTGCGATCCATTTCCTGTTGCAAAGCGCCTTTGCCACTCTTTGTTTCTGGAGTGAACGGGCCAGCGCCCTGGAGCGCTTGCTCTACATCCCCTACCTCTTCCTGTCCGGCCTAGTAGCTCCCCTAGAGGTGTTCCCGCCAGCCGTGCGCGCCTTTGCCCTCTGGACACCCTTTCCGTACATGATTGCCTTTCCAGCCCAGCTGCTTTCAGGAAATCCGCTCACCTTCAGCGGTGGCTTTGCAGCCATGGCGCTCTGGATCGCCCTGTTGCTTCCCCTAGTAGCGCTGCTCTGGAAGGCAGGGGTACGCCGCTACTCAGCCATGGGGGCCTGAAGCCATGGGCCGCTACCTGCTCACCCTGCGGCGTTTCTGGGCCACGGCCCTGGCGGGCCAACTCGAATATCAGCTCAATTTGCTGATCGACCTGCTTGCCATGGCCGGCAACCTCGCTGGCAGCCTATTTGTGATCAGCCTTTTTTATGGACCCGGCCGCAGCCTCGGGGGCTGGAGCTGGGAGGCGGCCCTGGTGGTACTAGGGGTTTATACGGTGCTTGATGGAGTCTGCAGTTCGTTTCTACGGCCTAACTTGAGCACGATTGCCACCCACGTGCAGCAGGGCACCCTGGATTTCATCCTGCTCAAACCGATCGATAGTCAGTTCTGGCTGTCTTTTCGAACCTTTTCTCCCGCCGGCCTGCCGGAAATTGGCACGGGACTGGGGCTAATCCTCTGGGCCGCTGCCAAGGTCGGTGCCTCGCCCAGCCCCACGGGTTTTCTGACGGCGGCGTTGATGCTGGCTTCAAGCCTGGTGATCCTTTACAGCCTCTGGTTTGGCCTGGCAACCACCTCGATCTGGTTCGTCAAAACCTGGAACGCCACCGAGGTGTTGCGCGCGGCCCTGACGGCAGGACGCTATCCGATCAGCGCCTACCCCTTGCGCCTGCGCAGTCTGCTCACGGTGGTGCTGCCGGTGGCCTTCCTGACCACGGTGCCGGCCGAAGCCATCCTGGGGCGTATCAGTGTCAACACCGGTGCGGCCTCCCTGCTGATGGCCACGGTCACTCTGATGCTGTGCCGGGGCTTCTGGCGCTATGCCTTGCGCTTTTACACCTCGGCATCGAGTTAAACGAGCCGATGGGTCAACAGGGACGGGACCCTTTGTCGGCAAGATCACCGGCCCCCATGCCGGCGATGCGGGAAACTGGAGCGACGACAAGCGCTATCCATGCCCCAGACCCTGCGGGACCGCCGCTCACCGCTGGTGAGTCTGCGCCCAGCCACCAACGATCAACAGGAGGCGGCCAACACGGATCCAAACTCCCAGGCCGGAGCCTCCAGTCGGCGCAATGGCTTTGGCGGGGGCTCCAACAAGGGCTCGGCAAAAGCGGGCAAGCCGGGTGCCAAAGGCCGCAAGAAAAAAGGCACCGGCCTGAGCGCCGCCGATCGGGGACCCCTGGGCAAGGACCCAGACCTGGAAGCGATTGTGGCCAGACAACGGTTGCACCTACCCCTCTCCGGTCGCCTAAGCGAAGCCGAAGTGACGAGGGCCTGGAAGCTGGCCGCCGGTGAACACCATCCGGACCGGGGCGGCCTGCATGACACCATGCAGCTGATTAACGGTGCCCGGGACCTGCTGCTGGGCCGTGGACTGGTCTGAGTGGAGATTTCAGCAGCTGTTTATATTTAGCCACTTAAGCTGCAGGCTTCACCTTGATGATTTATCGCCAGTGTTCACCCTAGAACTTCTGCATAATTGCGGCATTAATCCTCCTCGCAACTAGATATTTTTAACGGCTAGCACATTGCTTTGTGAATCTCAAGAATAGTGGGGAACGGAATATCAATTTTGTGGGCCGCGAACACCTGAATCACACCTCGGTTGATCCGATCAAGTTCATCAAGAAAACCAGCAAAACTCGGTTGATTAGAGCGGTAGTCAAATATGTAGTCATAGCTGAATGCCGAAATTGCCAACAGTCTGCAGGACCGGAAGGACGCCAGGGGTTCCCGATCAATGAGGTCTTTGATCAACAAAGGCACTAGGGAAAGTTGCTCCTCAGTGCAGTCATAGGATACTCCCACAACGACCCGGGAGCGCCCAACCTGATCAATAATCTGTCGCAACCTCAATAGCAGTTGTTCGCGGATATGTAGATAGGTACTCCAGTCCGACAGCTCTACCTCACCATGGCAAATCAACGTCAGATCATGGGATCCATTGGTTTCGAGGCTGACGATGGTATCGCTCAGCTCGGGCAATGCGGCGAGGTAGGACTTGCCATAGAAGAGCAGGTCATCCATTTGCTCAGGGCTCAGCTTGCCATCAATAGCGAAGTTTAAGTCCATGGCCTGGCGAGGTAGATCGTCAGGATTGCCATTACGCTTGGAGTAATTGATAATCGTTTCTTCATCAGCAATCGCATTGGGAATACTGATGCGACTTTCCAATGTTTCGAGCTCCACCGAGCGCAGGCCTATTTTGCTAACAAAACCAAGGTTGCTGCCAATGCGACAAAATTCGCCAACCCGCAGGGGTCGATCACTCTGGATTGAAAGGCCGGCAAATAGGTTGCCGAGCAACTTGGAGGCCCCCAGGCCGATAGCCAGGCCAGGCACGGCCGAAAAGGCCAAGACCGTACTGGGGGGCAAGCCAACCTTAAGGAGCAACTGATAGAGAAGGGCCATGGCGGCCAAGGCAGCCAACATGCGACTGATCGGCATCACCAGGTTGGTCATGCGCTTCAGTTGTAAGTTGCTTTGCCTACCCATGAGGATCGACAGCCAAATGCTGAGGGAATGGCCCAGGGATTCAAACAATAGAAAAACCGACCCCATGGCAAGAGCAAAGAAAATGACATAGAGCAATTCAGTAATAACAAATAATGAGAGTCCAGTTATGTTTATCGCCTCTGTAATTAAGCTGCCAAAGAGGCTTGTCAAAGGTAAGGTGATCAGCAAGAGCAAGACCCTTTTCCACTCCGCCTTGCAGATGATTGCTTGGCCGCCGGCCTGCAGGGGCACCTTGGTCGGCGCTCCATAGGAGCGATGGATCCCTAGAAAAATCCTAAGAAGTAGGACGATGTAAACAGCACTAAGCAGCAGAGTTACTGAGATCTGAAAAACGGTTTGATCGAACAGGCTTTTCTCCAGCACGTCCTGCCGCAGCCACAAGGGAATTTTTAAATACCAAAGCGGTGAGACAAGTCCGCCGGGAGTGAGGCTGTATTTTTGATAAAAGTTTGGCGAAGCAAACTGCTGACAAACATTTACCTTGGTGCCCAATTGATCGTAGATCCTGAGGATTTCCGGAATCGAATCTGCGGCAAAGTAATAGTCAAGATTCGAAGGCTTATCCTTGATATTGTCGGTGAGCTCAATCGAAGTATCAGGCAGGGTCCAAGTTCCATCGGCACGGAGGCGGACCTCGTTGAGCTTTTTGATGGCCTGGGGGTCGGGTAGATTCAGATGAGCTTGGCTATGATTAAACTCGTAATCGAGAATCTGTTTTAGCTTTAGGCTGGCTTCATGGCCCATGTCCGGCTGAATGCTCTCGGGAATCGCCGAAAGATCTAGCGCTTTGATCGCCAAATCCCATAATTGATCAATGCTAGCAATCGCCTGGCGATTCTTTTGGGACCAAAACCAGCCACTCTGATTGCTAGCGGAAGCCAACAGGAGATCCTGTTCCCTCGAAACCTTCGCCATAACAACATAGAAGTTAAGAATCGTCTCCTTTGGACTTTCCCCAAGCACATCGGTTATTGGGTTGTCATCCCAGGCCTTGGCGGTGACCAGCAAGTCGTCATAAAAGGGTTGCTGTTGCAATGCATTAAAAGCGCCAATGGAAGCGGCGGACCGGTTGGCTTGGGTCACCGAAACCGGCGTAGCCAGGCCAGCCTGAGCACGGGACGGGGGGACTTGCAGCAGCGGCAAAAAAATCAAGCAGCAGGCCGTTAACCAGCAACCCAAGGCCATGCGCCAAGGGCGAGGCAAGCCCAAGGAGCTCCAAGGGGATCGGACACGGCCATGCCCTGGACGATGACGGACAGCGAAAGGATTTTTAGCTTTAATCTTCAATGGTGTGCCTAGCACTAACACTAATCTGACAGTGAAGGTGGCGCAGATTGGCAGCGGGACTTCGGCCTTTGGCAGATTATTGATGAACGGTCCATGCAAGGGCACTGGCTGGTTTATGGGAGCAGCATGGGCATCGTCTTCAGGCACCGCTGGAAGCCAGCACGGCGTAATTGGCTAGCGGTCCCAGCTCAAAACCATTCCCAGCTCAAAACCGATCCCATCACCCCACCCCAGGCCCAATCACGAGTCCACTTGCTGTTCGGCTTGGATTTTTGAATTTTATTTCCACGTGAGAGTCCCCAATCCAAGGGCCAAGCCCCCCTACCCACCGCCGCCGGCACGGCCCGACTTTCCGCCGCCGGCGCGGCCACCCCGGCCTGGCGAGTGGGACGGACGATTCGCCATACCGGGGCTCGGCCTAGGCAGCCCAGCAAAGCTTGACCCAGGGCTAGCCGCCCCTCGCCCCACCACGGCCCCTGGCGACTGGGGCCAGCAGGATATGCAGCCGCTGCGCTTCGGGCCCGTCGGCCAAACGCCATTGGCCAGCGGCTAATCCGTTCAGGCTAAGGGGAGCGCCGCCATCCATCAGGTCAATCGCCACCCGGATCAGCCGCAAGGTGGGCAGGCCTACGGCCGCCGTCATGCGGCGCACCTGGCGGTTCCGCCCTTCGCGCAGCTCGATTTCCAGCCAAGCAGTGGGCACCTGCAGCCGGTGCCGGATCGGCGGCTGCCGCCCAGCGATCGCCGCCGCCTCCAGCTCGGCAGGTTCAAGCCTGCGGGCCCGCGCCTCAAGGGTTGGCCGACCCTGGATCAGGAGCCCCTGGCGCAGGGCCGCCAGGGCTGGCGGCCCTGGTGTGCCTTCCACCTGTACCCAGTAACGGCGCCAGTGGCCCCAGGCCGGATCGGTGAGCCGATGCTGCAGCCGGCCGTTATCCGTTAACAGCAGCAAGCCTTCGCTATCGGCATCGAGGCGGCCGGCGGCATAAATCTCGGCAACCTGGATGTGGTCGGCCAGGCAGCCCCAGCGACTCCCAGGCTCGGGGGTGAACTGGCTGAGCACCCCGTAGGGCTTATGGAATAACAGGGTGGTCAGGGGCTCCAGGAGATCTGAGGTTTCAGGAAGCCTGGCGGGCCTTCCAAAGGTTGACAGCGCCGATACAGATCAACAACAGGCCCAGGTCCATCGAAAGCGGAGGCAGGATCATCAAGAGCTAGGGCCGGGCTGGCGCCAGGGATGGTGGCGTGACCCTAGGCGCCAGCACCGAGCCGCGCGGATGGGTTTGTCCCCCCTTGGCGGCAATGGCGCCACCTAAGGTGGATAGTGAAGTTCGAAATGGTCCTGGCGGTAGCGCATGATCGAGACATCCGGCGTGATCGAGAAGGAGCAGGGCAACGGGTTTTACCTGGTGATGCTCGAGCAGCCGGCCGGTCACCAGTGCCTCTGCCGGGCGGCGGGCAAACTGACGAAATTCCGCATCAAGCTGCTGGCGGGCGACAAGGTTTTGGTGGAAATCAGCCCCTACGACCTGACCCGCGGCCGCATCACCTACCGGGAGCGCAATGCCGGCGCCACCGGTCCCCGTCCTGGCGGCAACAGGCCCGGTGGACCTCGTCGGCGTTGAGCAGGCGCCATAAAAGAAAAAGCCCCTGGCCGATCCAGCCATTGGGGCATTTTTTGTGGGCAAGCCTGGGGCCCAGGCACCGCCCCAGGCCCAGTCAGGAGCATGGCCGGTACCAGCCCTAGAGCAGGGCCTCAATCGCAGCCTTGAATTCGCTGCGCTGCTTCACCCCCTTGAACTGCTGCTTGAGCTCCTTGCGGAAGAACAGCTGCACGGTTGGTGTGCCGGTGACGCCAGCCTGCTCGGCGATCGCTTGGTCGGTCTCAATATCAATCTCCACCCCTTGGGCGGCGCCGCCGAAGTCCTGCAGCACCCGCTTGAGCTGGGGCTTGAGCACATGGCAAGGGCCACAGCTGGGCGACGAATAGACCACCAGCAGGGGCTTATCGCAGTCGTGGTAAAGCTTGCGCAGGGCGTAGCCGCCCTTTTGCCACAGGGCTGAGGGGTCGTAGTTGGCCTCATCACTGGTCGGCACCGGCACCGGCTCACCGGCCGGGGCCGGATCGACCGGATCGTGGCTGACGGTGATCGCCAGGTCATGGTGGGTGAGCCAGCGTTCCGCCGCCAGGGCCGCCTGGCAGCCACTGCCGGCAGCGGTGATGCCCTGGCGCCACTCGGTATCGGCCACGTCACCGGCAGCAAAGACCCCATCGACACTGGTTTCGGGCCGGCCGGAGCGCACCTGCAGGTAGCCCTGGCCATCGAGCTCGATCTGGCCCGCCACCAGGCCCGTATTGGGGGTGTGGCCGATCGCATAGAAGAGCCCCTTCACGGCCAAGGTTTCCTCCTGGCCAGTGGATGTATGACGCAGCTGCACCGTTTCGAGCCAGTCGCCCCCCGCCACATCGACCAGATCCTGGTTCCAGTGCACGCTGATAGCGGGATTGGCCAGCACCCGATCGGCCATGGCCTTGCTGGCCCGCAGGACATCGCGGCGCACGATCAAATGGACCTGGCTGCCGTATTTGGTGAGATACACCGCCTCCTCGCAGGCTGAATCGCCGCCGCCCACCACGGCCAGTTCGGCGTTGCGGAACTGGGGGGTGGCCCCATCGCAAATGGCGCAGGCGCTAATGCCCCGGCTCCAAAAATCCTGTTCATGGGGTAGGCCGAGGCGGTTAGCGCTAGCGCCAGTCGCCAGGATAAGGGCCTGGGTTTCAATCACTTGGCCCTCCACCGTGAGGCGATAGGGCCGCTGGCCGAGGTCGATCGCATCGGCGTCAGCCTCAATCAGGCGCGTGCCCCAGCGCACGGCTTGGGCCCGCATCCGGTCCATCAGATCGGGGCCCAGAATCCCGTCGGGGAAGCCGGGGAAATTCTCCACATCGGTGGTGGTCATCAGCTGGCCACCGGCGATACCACCTGCCTGGAAGCCCGTGATCAGCACGGGGCTGAGGTTGGCCCGGGCGGCATAGATGGCGGCGGTGTAGCCGGCGGGCCCTGAGCCGACGATGACCAGGTTTTCCGGGACGACCTGGGGAGCAGCGGCAGAGACCATGGGCTTAGGCGGACTCACTTCGCCTTCAATCTAGGCCCCTTACCTTGGGAGCTGGGGCCTGCTTCAGCAGGCACAGGACCCAGAAGAATGACCTGTGGACCAAAACTTGCAGCTCTTTAGGGGTAAAAAAGCAAAACATTTTAAATTTCAATACGGCCGTCCGAGTCCCGGCCACCCCAATCGCGCAGACCCTCACCTCCAAGGCGATCGCCCAGCCTCCCGCCCGGCAAGACCTTTGGAACCATCAACACCGATTCGGCCAGCAGCTCCGGCTGGTCATCCAGGCAGAGGATCCACTCACGAAACTCCTGGGTGAGGGCAAAGCTGTCCTCGTAGCGCTCGCGGGCGTCGAGGTTGGTAATACGTGCTACAGACCAGTTCATCGCCACCGAGAGGCGCCGTTGGATCGAACCGTGCATGATTCAGCTCCGTTAGGGACCACGCTGGTCGACACAGGGCCAGGCCAGGGAGGCGGGTTCGCAGAAGTTCGCACTATTCCTGGATTAAGTGTGTAATCACGGCTGCAGCAGAAAGTTCGGCAGTTGGGGGCCGCGCAAGCGAATCAGGTCGCCGGCCCCCTCGGCCATGGCCTCGAGGGGCAATCCCGGCGCCCGGCCCCAGCCCTGGGGGTCTGCCGTTTCGGCCACCCCAGGCCTGCTGCGCAGCAAATAGGGCTCACTGATCGACCAGCTGCGGGCGTACTGCATCAGCAGCGGATCGGCTGGAGCAAACACATAGGAGGGATGGCGGGGCACGGTTTCCAGCTGGCTGCGCTCCCCATCCATGCGCACCGCCCGGGTGATCGCCTGCACGAAACGGCTTCGGGTCACCACCGTTGTCAGATAGGCCACGACCCGTAGCCGCGGCGCATCAAAGCCTTCCGAGGCCATGTCGATACTCACGAGCCAGTCGGCATGGCCGTTCTGGAACTGGGCCAGGCGGCTAGCCGCCTCGGGGTCCTGGGAATGGACGAGCACCACCTGATCGCCCTCCTCGATCAGCAGCTGGCTTAGGCCGCGAGCGTGGGCGATGTCGCGGGCAATCACGATGCCGCCGGCGCCCGGATGGTGGCGCCGCACCATTTCCAAGCGTTTGCGGGCATTCAGCAACACCCTTAGGGCAATACTGCTGCCATCGCCTAGGCGAATCGCCCGGCGCAGGTTGCGGGCCCGCCAACTTTCCCGCTCTTCGGCCGAAAGGGGGGAGCGTTCAAGGTCTGGATTGGTGCCCTCCTGGCGGCCGTGGTCGATCCAGCCATCTTGAAAGCGGAATTCCAGGGACCGCACATCGCCGGCGGCAATCAGTTGGCGTGGTTCGACGCTCAGGTCCGGCGCGATCAACTCGACCATGGCGCCGGCCTCCTGAACCTGGACGCGACGGGCGGAGCAGAACCCCAGGTTGTCAGCGCGAAAGGGGGTGCCGGTGAGCCCAAGCCGCAGGCTCGCGCCGGCGGTAAGGGCGCTGAAGGTGTGCCCCCAGGCGCTGGCCTCCGGCTCTTCCGGATCGAGGCCCAGGTGGTGCACCTCATCGGCAATCGCCAGCCAGGCGCCAAGCCCAGCGCCAGCGAGCTGCTCCTGCAGGGCCGCCTGGTTGCGGCTGGCCGCCTGGTAGGTGAGCAGCAGGCCATGCCAGGGGCTCGAGCCCTCGCTTGGATCGGCCCCAGCAAAGGCCGGGTCCCAGTCGCGCAGCACCAAACCAAGGCGGCTGGCGGCCAGGCGCCATTGACTCGCAATCGAACTGCGATGGGTGAACACCACAAAGCGCTGCAGCCGCCCATCGGCAGCCAGGGCTTGGTACCCCAGGAGGGCGCCGAGGGTTTTGCCGGCCCCGGGACCGGCGTGGATGAGCACGTCTTGGCCGCCAGGTTCATGGCGCTCCAGGCGGCGGCGCAGCAACTGGATCAGCTGGCTTTGCCACTGGCGCGGCCGGGGCGACTGGACACCTTGGACGGGGCCGGAAACCAGGGTGAAGGACGGTGCTGCCATGGCGCCATTGTGTCGCCGCTCCAGGGATCGGCATCCGGGCTGCAAATTGGGACCACGATCGCCGAAAAAAATGGGTGTTTTGGCCCATTCCCAATTGAGCCAGGCTCTCTAGTTTCAAGCCATCAGCCAGCTTCAGGGTGTTCCCCTACTAGCCCATGGATGCCTGTTTGCCCTTCTCTTTTGCGGTGGACCATTTGCGTGAGCGTTTCGAGCACGTTTGGCAGCAGGAATGCGACATTGATCCGATCATCCTGCGGACCCGTTTTCTGCGCCTCAGGGGCTGCTGGCAGCAAGCCCGCTGCCTCGATCAGGAATTACTTCCCTATTTCTGAAGCAGCAGCCGGTCTCGAAAAAGTGGTTCGATGGAGCTCCTCGCCAAAAGCCTGAACGAGACATTGGCAACCATTTATGCTGATCAAGGGGATCTTTCAATTTCAACAATCAGATGGTTCTGGCCCTACAAGAACTGAACCTGATTGATGCTTGGGGAACGCTTTTGACTGGTACTCAAAAACCTATTGAGGCTGAAATGCTGTGCCGACGCAACTACATCCCGGGGCGGATTATTGCCCCAAGATGGTCATAGTTGCGCCTGGGCGGCCCCAGGCGGCCTAGCGGGTTGGGGCCGGCGGGTTGGCTGCCAAGCTGGTCCGCAAGAGGGTTGGTCCAAGCTTGGAGTACCCACTAGCTACAGAGCTGGGTTTGCCCCCCTTTCGGCCGCGCTGGCCCTGGTGGGGCGCCGACCTCCAGACCCTGCGGGACACCCTGCGGAACCCGGCCTTAGGGCCCGATCAGGGACAGCCCATCCTGACGGATCTGGGCCAGGGAGACCGGTTGCTGTCGTTCCTGGATGGGCCCCTTGACCAGGCCACGATTCGGCCCCTGGGGCTTGGGGATGCTGCTGGCCAAGCCAGGGGCCTGGTGCTCGTGCTCCATGGCCTGGGCGGCTCGAGCCAGGCGCCGGGGGTGCGGCGCCTGGGCCAGCTCCTGCAGCGCAACGGGTTTAGCGTGCTGCGGCCCAACCTGCGCGGGGCCGGCCAGGGCCGCCCCCTGGCTAGGGGCTCCTACGCCGCCCAGTGCAATCGGGACCTCCTGCCCCTGCTCGCCCAGGCGCGGCAGCTGGCCCAGGGCCGTCCCCTGCTGGCGGTGGGCCTCTCCCTGGGCGGAACCGTGTTGCTGAACGGCTGCCTGGCCCAGGAGCCGCTGGGCTCGCCAGCCCCTAGCCCCCTGGCCTTGCCCCGCCTCGATGGCTTGGCCTGCGTCAGTAGCCCCCTGGATCTGGTCGCCTGTTCGGCCCAGATTGACCAGCCGCGCAACCGGCTTTACCAACGCTGGTTGCTCCAGCGGCTGCATCGGCAGGTGCGCACCGAACCTGGGCAAGATCGGCCAAGGGCCTTGCCATCGGAGCCAGGTTGCCCGGCGCCATCCATCCGCAGCTTTGATACCCAGATCACGGCTCCCCGCTGGGGCTACCCCTCGGTAGACGCCTACTACGCCGGAGCCAGTCCCCTGGGGCAGCTGCTCGAAGGCGCCCAGGGCAGGGGGCTCGGCCTGCCGCCGGCCCTCTGGCTTCACGCCAGCGATGATCCCTGGGTGCCTACAAATGGGACCGAGGTCCTAGCGGCGGCCCTGGCCAAGTTCGGCAAGGGAAGGGGATCTGGCCAGAGCGATGCGGCGGTGTTGATCACCCCAGGCGGCGGCCACAACGGCTTCCACGGCCAAGGGGATCCGAGCATGGCCAGCTGGAGCGATCGGCTGGTGCTGGCCTGGCTACTACGGCTTGTGGAATCACCCAGATGATTGACCAGCCAATCCAAAAGGTCTAGGGCGATCCCGACTGGGTCTGCAGGGGCAAGGAACTCTCCTGAAAGGGCGATCGCTGCACAATCCAGGCCTCGATCGGCTGGGCGCCGACCACATGCTCCACCAGGATGCGCTCGATGCGCTCTGGTGTGACGCCGCCGTAAACGATTCCTTCCGGCCAGATCAACAGGATCGGTCCATCGCGGCAGATGCGCAGGCAGTCGGCCTTGGTACGCAAGACAATCCCACCAGGGCGGCCAGGGGTTTCGAGGCCCAGCTCACGCACCATGGCCTTGAGCCGTTGCCAACTGGCCAGGCCCACCGCCGGATCAGCCGGACAGCAGAGGTTGTTATGGGGGGTGGCGCAGAGCAGCAGGTGGTGGGCGATCACGGTCGGGCTATTCAGGGTCTGGTGGCTCAACCGGCCGCTGTCGCCACCGGTCGAGCGCCCGAACCGGCAGCAAGCTCCCGCACGGCCTGGCGGGCCCAGGCATCCGTGGCCAGCACATCGGCCAGGGCGGGGTCGGCCTTGAGGTCGACCCGGTGGCGATCACACACCCGTTCGATCAGCCTGGGAATGTCCATAAAAGTGATCTGTTCCTCTAAGAACAGGGCCACGGCCTGTTCATTAGCGGCATTCATGGCCGCCGGCATGGTGCCGCCGGCCCGGCCCGCCGCGTAGGCCAGCTGCATGCAGGGGTATTTAGCCGGATCGGGCTGGCGGAAGCTGAGCTGGCCCACCTCGGTGAGGTTGAGGCGGCGCCAGGGGGTTTCCAAGCGCTCGGGCCAGCTGAGGCAATAGAGGAGCGGCAGTTTCATATCCGGCCAGCCGAGCTGGGCCAGCACCGAGGAATCGACCAGTTCCACCATTGAATGGATGATCGATTGGGGGTGGATGATGATTTCAATCTGGTCGTAATCGATGCCGAACAGGTAGTGGGCTTCGATCACTTCGAGGCCCTTGTTCATCAAGCTGGCGCTATCGACCGTGATCTTGCGGCCCATGCTCCAGTTGGGATGGCTGGTGGCATCGGCCACGGTGGCCTTGACCAAATCGGCGGCATCCCAATCGCGGAAGGCACCGCCGGAGGCCGTGAGCTGGATGCGGCGCAGGCCGGGGGTGGCGATTCCGGTGGAGAGCCGGGCCGTATCGGCCCAGGGGGTGCCCTGCAGGCATTGAAAAATCGCCGAGTGCTCGGAATCGGCCGGCAGCAAGCGCGAACCTGAGCGGGCCAGCTCCGGAAGCACCACCGGACCTGCGGCGATCAGGGTTTCCTTGTTGGCCAGGGCCAGGTCCTTGCCGGCCCGGATCGCAGCCAAGGTGGGCAGGAGACCAGCACAGCCGACGATTCCGGTCACAACCAGATCGGCCGTGGGCCAGGCGGCGGCGGCGCAGAGTCCTTCGCAGCCGCCAAGCAACACAGGCAAGGGGGCAGGACGGTCCTGGGGATCGAGGGCCAGCAGGCGCTCGCGCAGCGTCGCCACCAAGTCGCCATCGGCCAGGGCCACCACCTCCGGACGATGGCGCCGGATCTGGTCAATCAGCAGGTTGAGGTTGCGGCCGGCGGTGAGGGCCACCACCTGGAAGCGATCGGGAAAGTCATCGACGATCTCCAGGGTCTGGGTGCCGATCGAGCCCGTGGATCCCAGCACGCTGAGGGCTTTCACAGGCGGATCGGCAACGGTGGTGGCCAGTCTCCCACCGGGCCCTCAGCCCTGGCCCCTGGCGGGCCCGGCAGCCCAGGGGAGGCTTAACTGGGAGCCCGTTTCCACCCACCGGCTGGGACTGCCCCGATGAGCACGTTCCTGACCAACCTGCAAGGGCTGCTGTTGCGCTGGAATTTCATCGAGCGAGCCAAGCTGGAGAGCCAGCTTTGGGAAGCTTTTGAGCGGGGCGAACCGCTTGAAGCGATGGTGGAACAGTGTCCGCCGGGGTTTCAGAAAGAGGTGTGGAGTACCACCTTGGTGCGCATCCGCAAAATCGAAAAGATGATGCAAGGGAAAACGGCCCCTGCAGTTAAACCTGACTCGGACTAAATCACCCCCAGGGGACCCGATGCTGTAGCCCTTGTGGTGATGTTGGCTTCGAACATTTGGACAAGCGGTGCACGCCGCCCAGCCCATCAGCTCCGCAGCCAGTCCGTCAGGCCGCCGGGTTTGTCGATCAACTCAATGCCCTGGTCCTGCAGGCTGGCGCGAATGCGATCGGCTTCTCCAAAGTTTTTGGCCACCTTGGCAGCAAGGCGAGCTGCAATCTGCACCGCAATCTCAGCGTCGCTAGGCCCAGCAGCTGCCGCTCCTGAAGGGTCTGCTTCCACTTCAGGCCCCAGGCCCAACACGCCTGCCAGTACCAGCAACAGCCTCGCCTCGGCATGGAGGGCCTGGGCCTCGGTGGCCGCCTCGGCATCGCCCCGTTCGCTGCGGTTGGCCAGGGAGCGCAGGGGTTTGGCCAGTTCGAACAGCACGGCTAGGGCCGCGGAGGTGTTGAGGTCATCGTCCATGGCCGCGCTGAAGCGCAGACGCACCTCCGCCAGCTCGGTCGCCAGGTCTTGGGGCCGATCGTCTGCGGCACCTGGCTGCAACTGTGCCGCTAATTGCAAGGCCCCATTAAGGCCCTTCCAGCCCGTGGCCGCTGCGGCCAGGGCTTCAGCGGTGAAATCGAGCGGTTTGCGGTAATGGGCCTGGAGCACGAACAGGCGCAGGGTCATCGCCGAAGTACCGCTCTCAAGCAGGGCGCGGATTGTGGTGAAGTTGCCCAAGGATTTGGACATCTTTTCGCCGCCCACATTGACCATGCCGTTATGCAGCCACCAGCGGGCTAGGGGCTTGCCCGTGGCCGCTTCCGACTGGGCGATCTCGTTTTCGTGGTGGGGAAAGATCAGATCGGCGCCGCCAAGATGGATATCGATCGTGTCTCCCAGTTCCTGGCGCACCATGGCCGAGCATTCGATATGCCAACCCGGCCGGCCGGGGCCCCAGGGGGAAGGAAAACTGGGTTCCCCCGGTTTGGCCCCTTTCCAGAGCGCGAAATCAAAGGGATGGTGCTTGCGGGCTTCCTCGCTGCCGGAGACCCGACCATCGGCGTTCTGCTGTTGCTCCGAGAGATCCCGGCCAGAGAGCTTGCCATAGCCAGCGTGTTGCATCACGGAGAAATAGACGTCGCCATCGGCGCCATAGGCCGCCCCCTTGGCCTGCAGTTCGCCAATCAGCTCGCGGATCACCGCCAAGCTTTGGGTGGCCCGGGGCATGCGGTCGGCCGGCAGGATATTGAGGGTGGCCATATCGGCCACAAAGGCCTCAATGTTGCGCTCGCTAACCACCTCCATCGAACTGCCTTCCTCGGCCGCCCGTTTGAGAATTTTGTCGTCGATGTCGGTGTAGTTCTGCACAAACGTCACCTGGTAGCCGCTCCAGATCAGGTAGCGCCGCAACACATCCCAGGCGATATAACTGCGGGCATGGCCCAGGTGGCAGAGGTCATAAACCGTGACCCCGCAGCAATACATCGACACCTGGCCGGCTTGCAGCGGCTCAAACGCTTCGCTGCGGCGGGTGAGGGAGTTGGTGAGCCGCAGGGTCACGGGCGTCAGATCAAGGGCTAGGACAACTGGACCGTAAGGCCCATCCCATGGTCGCCCGCCGTGGCTCCCCACCCCTGCCTGGCCTGGCCAGCGGAGCTCCCTACGGGGATCGGCATGGGGATCGAACCAGGGACCCGGAGCAGCTGCCCCTGAGTAACACCAAGCGGACGGACTCAGCGTTCTGGTGGCTTTGGGGCGGGCAGCTGGTCTCCAACCTCGGCACCCAGGTGAGCCTCTATGGCCTGGGGCTATGGCTCTTCCAGCTGCAGAACCACCTGCTGGATTTCGCCGCCGTGGCGATCGTTGTTCAGGTGGCCAAGATCCTGGCCCTGCCTGTGGTTGGCCCCCATTTACAGCAGTGGCGGCGGCGGCGCGTCATGGTGGTGGCCAATGGCCTGGGGGCCCTGGGCACCCTGGCGCTGGCGGCGCTGCTGCTGACGGCGGACCGGGGTGCCCCCCCCCCGAGCTTGCTGGCCCTGCTTCCCCTGCAGGGGCTAGCGGCCGCGGCCGAGGCCAGCTTGGTGCTCTGTTTCGCCAGCCTGATCCCCCTGCTGGTGCCAGCTGGAGGGGCGCGTCACCGGGCCAATGGCCTATTTGCCAGCAGCGATGGACTGGTGTTGATTGCGGCGCCGTTTCTGGGGGCCTGGCTTGTGGGGATCGCCGGTCTGCAGGGCGTGCTGGTGCTCGATGGTTTGAGTTTTGGCCTGGCCCTGACCTGCGTGCTTCTGGCCCCCTGGCCCCAGGCAGCCCTGGCCCCGGCCTCGGCAGCAAGCCGCCATGCAACGGCCCTGAGCGGAAGGTCCTGGGCCCAGGCGCCAATCCGCTTTGGCCGCGATCTGGCTTGCCTATGGAGCGATGGGGACCTGCGGCGTCTGGCCCTGCTCGGCACGGCGATGGCCTTTGTCTATGGCGCCACCGAAGTGCTGTTCCCCGCCTGGGTGATCACGGCCTTAGGGAATGGCCGCCTCGGCGGGGCCCTCGTGGTGGGCGGCCTGGCCTACGGGTTGGGGCTGCGCTTTTGGCTGGCCCATGCCCCCAGACTCTGGGGGCGAACCCTGGCCAGCTTGCTGGTGATCCAGAGCCTGGCCCTGATGGGGGCGGGGCTGGTGGTGTTTGAGGGCCTAGTCCCCGTCTGGTACGGAGGACTGGGCTGCTTCACTCTGGCCTTGCCGGTTTGTTTAGCAATTGTGCAAAGCCGCTGGCAGCAGCTGGTGCCCGTGGCCGAGCTACCCCGGCTACTGGCGGTGCGCTACGGCCTGGAATGGCTGGCCCGGCTGGCGGCCTTCAGTGGCAGCGCCCTGGTAGTGGACAAGCTGCTGCGGCCTGCCCTGGCCTGGCCCCATTCGCCGGACTGGCTAACGGATGCCCTGGGCACGGGGCCAGGGCGGCCCATGGCCGTGGCGCTCGGGGGCCTGGGCTGGGTGCTGCTGCTGGCCTTGGTCAGCCAGTCGCCTCGGGCTCCTGGCCCCATTGGGCAGGGGCGCAAACGCCCTTGATTGGCAAGCACTCAGGCTCCCGTTAAGGCGGGCCTTGGTCCTGGCCGCTAATGGCACCATGGGTCGATGCGGGTCCTGATCTTCACCTCCAGTGGCGGCACCGCCCACGACGCTGCCGCCGGGGCCCTGGGGGACTGGCTGCGCCAGTGGGATCCGGGCGGGGTGGTGGGGATCGAGCAGGTGCTGGAGAACGGCAGTGGCGCCTACCGGGGCGGGGTGGCTCTCTACAACTGGATCCAACAGCACGCCCCCTGGCTCCATCAGGCCTACTGGTGCCTAATGGAGTTTGAGGACCTGATCAAACCTGGCACCGTCCTATTCGGCCGCCGTTACCTGGCCCAGCTGCTGCGCCGGTTCAGACCAGACCTGATCATTTCCACCCACCCCCACACCAACCGGGGCCACTTTGCTTTTGCCAAGCGCCTGCTGGGTCCCCAGCTGCGTTGCCTCACCTGCTGCACCGAACTCGCCGGCGGCTTTGGCTTCAGCCGCAACTGGATCAGCTCCAGCGCCGATGCCATCTGGGTCCAAACCGCCGAAGTTGCCGCCGAACTCAGGCGTCGGCACTATCCAGCCGAGCGCATCGCCCTGCTGGGTCCCCTCCTCTATCCCGCCTACCACCTGCCAGTGCCCGCAGGCCAGCGCCTTGGACCGGGCCCCTTCGCCCCAACTGCAGCCAGCGAAGCGGTGGACGATCCCGATGCCAACGATTCCCTACCCCTATTGGTCTTGGGGGCCGGTGCCAATGGGGCCAATAACCATTGCCGCCTGCTGGAGACCCTGCGGCCCTTCGCCGGTCGCTTGACGGTGGTGGCCCTGACGGGACGGCGCCAGGCAGCGTTCGAGCAGGTGCAGGGTTGGGCGGCGGCTCACCCGGAGCTGGCCGTCCAAGCCCTCGGCTACCAGGGGCCCGAGCAGATGGTGGCCCTCTATCGCAGGGCCTGGGCCATGGTGGCCCGGCCAGGGGCCCGCACGGCCACCGAAGCCTTACTCCTGGGCTGTCCGCTGGTCTTCAACACCTTTGGCACGACCATGCCCCAGGAATGGTTGGCACGCCGCTATTTTCAAGGGCGCCGCTTGGAACGATCCATTGACCGCCCAGAGCAGCTGGCTGCCCTTGTAGCAGCTTGGCTGAACCGGCCCGAGCGCTATGCCAACTGGCGCAATCTTTACCAGCAGCATCTTTTAACTTCCGATCTCCCATCCTTGGGGCGTCTAATCCTGGGAAGCTGATGGCTATTTGGTAAGCTCATTGTGCTCTGAATGGCTTAAAGCTAGGCCCAACAAGCACTTGCAGGTTTCTCAATTTAGCTAAAGACAGCTCCAACCCGCCACGTTGCCTCCGCCGATCACCCCTTCATTGACCCTCTCGCCGACAGTCCCCAGCCCCGAGCCCATCGCGATTGTGGGGATTGGTTGTCGGCTTCCCGGTGGCATTGGCTCGCCCCAGGCCTTTTGGGACTTGCTACGCGAAGGCCGCGATGGGATTACGGACGTTCCCGCCAGCCGCTGGGACCTGGGCCAGCATTTCGACGCCGATCCGCTCAAGCCCCTCAGCCAGCACGTGAGACGTGGCGGCTTCATTGAGGGCATCGACCAGTTTGATGCGGCCTTCTTCGGCATCTCGCCGCGGGAAGCCCTTTGCATGGATCCCCAACAGCGCCTGCTGCTGGAGGTGGCCTGGCGCGCCCTCGAGCATGGCGGCCAACCCCTCGATCGCCTGCGCGGCCAAGCGGTGGGGGTCTTCATTGGCATCTCCAGCCTCGATTACAGCTCCCTGCTCTGGGCCTCCAGCGAGCACTACGCCACCCCCGATAACGAGCCGTTCGTGCTGCCGGGCAACACGGGCTGCATCGCCGCCAACCGGATCTCCTACTTCCTGGATCTGAAGGGCCCCAGCTTCACGGTCGACACGGCCTGCTCCTCTTCGCTGGTGGCGGTGCATCTGGCCTGTGAAAGCCTCTGGCGCGGCGAATCGACGGCGGCCCTGGCCGGTGGCGTGCAGGCCCTCATCCATCCGGGCATCCAGATGAGCTTCTGCAAGGCCGGGCTGCTGGCGCCCGATGGACGTTGCAAGAGTTTTGACGCCAGCGCCGATGGCTACGTGCGCTCGGAAGGGGCGGGCGTGGTGCTGCTTAAGAGCCTCTCGGAGGCCCGGCGCTGCGGCGATCCGATCGTGGCCCTGATCCATGGCACGGCCGTCAATTCAGACGGCCGCAGCAATGGCATGGCCGCCCCCAACCTCAAGGCCCAAATCGCCTGCGTGCGCCAGGCTTTTGCCCGCGCCGGCCTGGATCCAGCCAGCACCCAATACGTGGAGGCCCACGGCACGGGCACCCGCCAGGGGGATCCGATCGAACTGCGGGCCCTGGGCACCGTCCTGGGCGAGGGTCGCCCAGGCGACCAGCCCTGCCGGGTGGGCTCGGTCAAAACAAACCTCGGCCATGGCGAAACCGCTGCCGGGATTACCGGCTTGATCAAGGCGGCCCTGTGCATCCAACACCGCCAGATTCCGGCCAGCCTGCATTTCCGCACGCCCAATCCGGCGATTGATTTCGCCGGGCTGAAACTCCAGGTGCAAACGGCCCTAGAACCCTTCCCAGCCCCGGAGCAGCCGGCGGTGGTGGGGGTGAGTTCCTTTGGCTTTGGCGGCACCAATGCCCATGCCGTGCTGGCCGAGGCGCCACCGGCGGAAGTCGGGTCCCCAGGCGCTTCTCCCCTTCCCCTCCAGTTATTAACCCTGTCGGCCCGCACCAGCAACGCCCTAAGGGCCACGGCTAGCCGCTACTTGGAGCTGCTGCGCCACCAGCCGACCCTGGCCCTAGCCGACCTCTGCGCTAGCGCCAACCAACAGCGCACCGCCTTCCAGCAACGCCTGGTCTGCCTAGCCAGCGATCGGGCCGATCTGGAAGGCCAGCTGGAGGCCTTTGCCGGAGGCAAGGCCCCGGCAAAGGCCAGCACCGGAACGCCCCAAGCCGCCCATTCCCCCCTGCTGGCCGTGGCCGGGCGCCGGCCGGGCAAGGTGGCCTTCCTAATTAGCGGCCAAGGCACCCAGGAGCGGGCCATGGCCCGGGACCTCTATGGACGCCATCCGGTGTTCCGGGAGGCCTTCGATCGCGCCGCAGCCCTGGCGGACCCCAGCCTGGAGCTGCCCCTGAAGCGGGTGCTGCGTCCAGAACCTGGCGAAGAGCAGCAGGCGGCCCAGGCCCTGCAGCAAACCGCCATCGCCCAACCGGCCCTGTTTGTGGTCGGCTACGCCCTCAGCCAGCTCTGGGCCAGCTGGGGCGTGCAGCCGGACCTGCTGCTGGGCCATAGCGCTGGCGAAGTGTTGGCCGCCCATCTGGCCGGGGTGTTTGACCTGGCCGATGGGATGCGGCTGATCACGGCCCGGGGCCAGCTGATGCAGGCCCTGCCTGCTGAAGGGGGCATGGTCGCCCTACTCGCGCCCCTAGAGCAGGTTCAAGCCCTGATCGCCTCCGATTCCAGCCTGGGCGTGGCGGCCCTAAACGCTCCCCGCAACACGGTGGTGTCGGGTCCCGCTGGCGCCATTGGGGCCCTGGTGGAACGGGCCCAGGACTCTGGCATTGGCACGGCGCGCCTGCCGGTGTCCCATGGCTTCCACAGCCCGGCGATGGCCCCGATGCTGGACGCCTTTGCCCAGCTCCTGGCCCAGCTGCGCCTATCTCCACCAGCCCGGGCCCTGGTCAGCAGCCTCAGCGGGGAGCTGGCCGGGGCCGAGGTCGCCGAACCGGCCTACTGGTGTGAACAGGTGCTTGGCCCGGTGCGGTTCGCCCAAGGGGTGGCCACCCTCCAGGCCCAGGGGGCCCGCCTGTTTGTCGACCTGGGCCCCAGGCCCAGCCTGGTCACCTTGGCGAGGCAGACCCTGGCCTCAGGTCCCGCCCCGGGCCAGCCAACCCAAAGCCAAGACCTGCTGTTCCTGCCTTCCCTGGTGCCCGGACTAGACGAGTGGGCCGTCATCCTGGACGGCCTCGCCCAGCTGCATCTGCGCGGCCTGGCGATCGATTGGCGCCGCTTCCATGCACCCTTTGCCCAGGGTCGCGTGGCCCTACCGGGCTATCCCTTCGAGCGCCAACGCCATTGGTGGCCAGCGGGCCGGGGCCAGGTCCCCGGCGCCCACCGCTGGCTCGACCAGCTGGGCCTAGCCAGCCTTGATCAGGGCCAACCAGGGACCGATGCAGCGGAGCCTGCGGCCTTAAGTCAAGGGCCATCGCCCCATGGCGCCGATGCCATCAGCGGCCCCCTGGCCCCAGTTGCGGCAGGCGATCGCAGTCCCAAGCGGCTGGATCTGCCGCCCGGCCGCATCCACTACCAGGTGAACCTGGACCCGAGCCAGCAGGCCGACCTGGCCGACCATGCCATCCGCAATCAACCCGTCTTCCCGGCTGCCGGTTTCCTGGTTTTAGCGGCCCAGGTGGCCGTCGAAGAGGGCCTAGCCCTGAGCTTTGGCCCCCTCAGCCTGGAGCGCCCCCTTCGCCTGGGAGAAGGCCCCAGGCAGCTGCAATTGGTGCTGGAGGAGGGAACGCTGTCCTTCTACAGCAGCAATCCTGCCGAGCGGGCAGCCGGCTGGATCAACCATGGTCACCTCGGCCTGGCCCAGGCGCCTAGCTCGGCGGGAGTGCTCCCACAGGGGGGCGCCCCCTTCTCGCCAAGCCTGGCCCCAGAGGACGCCGAAACCCTTGATACCGCTGACTTCTACAAAGCCCTATCCCTCTGCGGCCTCAATTACGGTCCCCGCTTTCAGGCCCTCCACCAGATGCAATGCCAAGGCGGCCGGGCCTGGGCTGAGTTGGTATGCCCCGCCGGTGGCGGCGCCGAAGGCCTGCTGGACAGTTGCTTCCAGCTGGTGGCCGCCAGCCTGGATCCGGCGGCCGCCGGCGGCCAGCTCTTCCTGCCCGTGGGCCTCGAGGGCCTGGCCCTGGCGCCGGGGAACTGGCCCGGGAGGTTGAGCTGCGAGGTGAGACTGCAAGCCAACCCCGAGCCAGCCCAGGTGCAGGCCGACCTGATCTGGCATGCCAATGGCCAACTGCTGGGCTGGATACGGGGCTTCCGCCTGCGCCGCCTGCCGCGCCAGGTTGTGGACTGGATGTTTCCCGCAGCCCAGCGGCCCCCCCCCGATCCGGCGCTCGATCCGGCCAGCTGGCTGATCCAGAGCCACTGGGAACCGCTGGGCCTAGATCCGCTGGAAACCGTTGCAGTCCCTCAGTCGCCCTCAGCCAGGCGACTAGCTTCACCACTGCTGGATCGGCCCCTGCTGATCGGCGCGGGCCAGCACCAGGGCGAAGCCTTTGGGGCCTGGGCCAGCGCCCAGGGCCACCCGCCCTGGCGCCTTGGCTTTGGCGACCCCCTTCCCGCCAGCAGCGGGCCAGTGCTGGTCTGGCCAGATCCGAACGCCACCGAGCCCCTGGCTTTGGCCAAGCAGCTCCTAGCTCTGGTGCAGCAGCTCCACAACCCTGGACAGCAAACCCCCAAGGACTCCGACAACGCACAAGCAGATCAGGCAACGGGCTCTGGCGCCCCAGACCGCCGCGAACCCCGGCCCCTGTGGCTAGTGCTGGAGGGCGACAGCGCCTCGACCGGGGTGCTGGCGGGCTTTGCCCAAACAGCCGCCCTGGAAACCCCCCAGCTGGCCTGGACCCAATTGCATATGGCCAACGATCCCCAACAGCAGCCCCAGGCCGGCGACTGGGGCCAGCTCTGGGCCCAGGCTGGGTCGGAAGCAAATCTTCTATGGAGGTCGGGCCAGGCCCATGGCCAACGGCTGCGACGGCTGGCGCCTGAACGGTTCCGCATCGTTAGTAACGACCCCGGCCGCCTCGAAGCCCTGGTGCGCCAACCGCTGGCGCCCACCACCCTGGTCAGTGGCGAGCTGGAGCTGGCCGTGGAGGCCACGGGCCTGAATTTCCGCGATGTACTCAATGCCTTAGGCCTGCTGGCGGCCTACGGGGAGGAGCTGGGCCTGGCCGAGGGGGCCCAGGTGCCCTTCGGGGGCGAAGCCGTTGGCCGGGTGGTGGCGGTGGGACCCGGCGTGGATCCGGCCCTGGTCGGCCAGCGGATGCTGGCGGCCCTGGCTGTGGGCAGCCTGGCCAGCCATGTCAACTGCCGCGCCGAGCTCTGCGTCCCCCTGCCAACCGGGCTCGATAGCGAAACCGGCGCCAGCCTCAGCACGGTCTTCCTCACGGCCCTCTACGGGCTAGAGCACCTGGCCCGGCTCCAGCCGGGGGAAACGGTGTTGATCCATGCGGGCGCCGGCGGCGTCGGCCAGGCGGCCCTGCAGGTGGCCCGCCGCTGCGGCGCCCGCATCCTGGCCACTGCCAGTGGGCCCAAACAACAGGGCCTGCTCGACCAGGGGGTGGAGGCCGTGTTCGACTCCCGCAGCCTGACCTTTGCCGAGCAGGTGCGCTCCCATACGGGCGGCAAGGGCGTCGACGTCGTGCTGAACAGCCTCAAGGGGGACTGGGTCGATGCCAGCTTCCAGGCCCTCGCTGGGGGTGGCCGCTTCATCGAACTGGGCAAGATTGAGATCTGGAGCCGGGCCCAGGCCCAGGAGCGCCGCCCCGATGCGGCCTACCTGCCCTTCGACCTCCTCGAGGTGGCCGCCGCCGAACCCCAACGGATGCGCCAGCTGCTCATCGATTTTTTGGCAGACCTCGCGCAGGGCAGCTTCCAGCCCATTCCCATCGAGGTGTACCCCATCTCGGCCGTGCCGGACGCCTTCCGGCTCCTGGCCCAGGCCCGGCACCGGGGCAAGGTTGTGGTGCGCCAGGCGGATCGGCCCGCGCCGCTGGCGATTGCGCCCCAAGCCACCTATCTGATCACAGGCGCCCTCGGGGGCATTGGCCTGCGCCTAATCGACTGGCTAGTCGAGCGGGGGGCCAGCTCCCTACTGCTGGTCAGCCGCTCGGCCGGGTCCCCCTCGCCTGAGGTCAAACACCGGCTGGAAGGGCTCGAGGCGCGGGGCATCCGTTGCCAGCGGGTGGCCCTCGATCTGGCTGCCGGCCCAGAAGCCTTAGCGACCACCGTCCTGGCGGACGCGATCAGGGCCCTGCCCCCCGACCAGCCCCTGCGGGGCCTGTTCCATGCCGCTGGTGTCCTTGAGGACGGCCTGGTCGGCGGACTGACGCCGGGGCGGCTGGCGGCCGCGCTGGGAGCCAAGCTGGCCGGCTGGCATGTGGTGGAGGCCGCCCTTAAGGCTGCTGAGAAGTGCTCGGCCCAAGCGACGCCTTCGCCAGTGAAACCTTGCAATGACCTGGACTTTTCGATCGCCTTTTCATCGCTGGCCTCCCTGCTGGGATCGCCCGGCCAGGCCGCCTACGGGGCCGCCAATGGGGGCCTCGATGCCCTCTGCCGCCAGGATTGCGCCGATGGACACGCCCGTGATGGCAAGCCCCTGCGGTTGGCGATCCAATGGGGTCCCTGGGAGGGGGCGGGCATGGCTGAAGGCAAAACCAGGCGCCTGGAGGGACTGGGCGTAGGACTTCTGCCGGCAGCAGGGGCATTTCAGGCCCTGGAGCTGCTGCTGGAACGGGGCCAAGGCGGCGTGGTCGCCGTACTCAACAACGATTGGCCGCGCCTACGGAGCCAGGCCAACCCCCGCCAGCGACCCGTGCTGGCCCCCCTGATTCAGGACGGTGGCGGCGGGACCACGGCAGCGGCCCAAGCAGCGGCGGCCCGGGACGACCTGCTCGCCCGCCTGGCGGCGGCGGCCCCGGGCGAGGCGGTGGCCCTGGTCACCCGGCTGCTGCAGGGGCGGCTCGGCCAGGTGATGGGCCTGGCTGAGGGGGAAAGCATTGATCCGGGCGAATCCCTGTTCCACCTCGGCCTCGATTCGCTGATGGCCGTGGAATTTGCCGCCGGGCTCCAGGCCGACCTGGGCCTCAAGGTGGACTTCGAAGCCCTCGCCGGCGACCCCAGCCTCGAGAGCCTGGCCGAGCTGCTGCTGGCCGAGTTGCAACCGGAGGGCGCGACCCCCTCCAAATCGGGCCTGGACCTGGGCGCGCTAGCCCAGCTAGATCCGGATTGGCGCAGGCCTAATCACCAGCTCCTCCCGGGCGGATCCCTGGGAACTCCGGGCGAAGCGATCCTGCTCACCGGCAGCACGGGTTTTCTTGGGGCCTACCTGCTGGCCGGCCAGCTGCAGCGCTGGCCCGAGCTACGGGTGCGGGCCCTGGTGCGTTGCCCATCGGCGCTGGCGGGGGTGGACCGGATCCGCACCAACCTGGAGCGCTACGGGCTTTGGCAGCACGGTTGGGAGCAGCGACTGGAGGTGGTGCCAGGCGACCTGGCCCAGCCCCAGTTCGGCCTGGAGCCCCAGGCCTTTGCGGCCCTGGCCAGGGGCCTGGGCGGGATTCTCCATAACGGCGCCCAACTGAGCCAAATGGCGAGCTACGGCCAACTGGCTCCCGCCAATGTGGGCGGCACCCTCGCGGTGTTGCGGCTCGCCAGCCTGGATAGGCCCCTGGCAGTGCAATTCATTTCGAGCGTGGCGGTATTTGAGGCCCGGGCCTATCGCAATCGCCTGATCCGGGAAAGCGATGACCTGGCGGACTGGCGGGGCATCCACCTGGGCTACTCCCAGACCAAGTGGGTCAGTGAAAGGTTGGTGTTGGCCGCCGGGGCGGCGGGCCTGCCGGTCAGCATCTACCGGCCGCCCCTGATCGGCGGCCATTCCCGCAGCGGCGCCTGGCACCAGGACGACCTGCTGCAGCGGCTGCTGCAGGGGTGCCTGGAGCTGGGCCTGGCCCCGGACCTGGCCTGGGAACTCGATCTGGTGCCCGTCGATTACGTGGCCGATGCGGTGACCGCCCTGGCCTGGCGCCCGGACGCCGTGGGCCGGGCCTATCACCTGCACCACCCCGAACCCGTGATGCTGAAGGACCTGCTCGCCCAACTGGTCGAGGGCGGTGCGGCCCTTGAGGTGGTGCCGATGGAGCGTTGGCTGGCGGCGATCGAGGCCGATGCCACCAACCCCCTGTACCCGCTGCGGGCCTTTTTCCAGCAGCGCTGGGGCGATGACCAGCTCACCTATCCCGAGCTCAACCAACTGGGCCTGCGGGCCCGCCCCAGCGCCGAAGCCACCGTGGCGACCCTGGCGGCCCTGGGGGTGCGCTGCCCAAGCTTCAAGCAGCTGATCGCCCCCTATGGGATGGCCCTGCTGGGCGCCGGCGCCAGCAGCCGATGACCCTGACGCCGCTAGCGGCGCCCCCATGGGGGCTAGCGACCATCTCTGGGGGCTCCATGGGGTTGGACGCGACTGGCGACCTGGCCTCCCAACTGGCGTTAGTCCTGGCCTGGGCCCTGCTCCTCACCTTGAGCGTGCAGACCCTGCTCACCGGCTGGTTTTATCTGCAAGTGCGCGGCTTGTTGCGTCAGCGCCAACGCTGGCCCGAGGAACCAGCCGACGGCTGGCCGGCAGCGGAGGTGGTGCTCTGCCTGCGGGGCGCCGATCCCAGCCTGGGAGAGGCTTTGGCAGCCCTCGCCCACCAGCGCTACTTGGGCCCCTGGCGCCTGCAGCTGGTGGTGGATTCCCAGGCCGATCCGGCCTGGGCTGTGGCGGAAGCGAGCCTGGCAGCCCTGGAGGCCAGGGGCCAGGCCAGTTGGCAGGCAGCCCAGCTGGGGTCCCTGCAGGGCCGGCCCCAACGGGGCTCCCTCAAAAGCGCTTCTCTACGCCAGGCGTTTGCCCACTTGCATCCCGCCACGGCCCTGGTCGCCCTCGTTGATGCCGATGCGATCGTCTCGCCCGATTGGCTGGCGGACCTGGCCCGGGCCTGCAGCCAGCCCGGAGTTGGCGCGGTGTCGGGCAATCGCTGGTATCAGCCCCAGAAAGGCAGCCTGGCCGCTCAGGTAAGGGCCGGCTGGAATGGGGGCGCCCTGGTGCTGATGACCCTGCTCGGGATCCCATGGGGGGGCTCCCTGGCGGTGCGGCGCCAGGTGATCGATGCCGGCACCTGGAGTGAACGGCTGATCAGCAGCCTCTGTGAAGACACTTCCCTGGTCCAGCCCCTGCGCCAGCTGGGCTGGCGCTACGACTTCCGGCCCGAACTGATCGCCCTCGACCAGGACGACAGCCTGGCCTTCTCCGATCTGGCGCCTTGGATCGGCCGGCAATTGCTCACCGCCCGGCTGCACCATCCGGCCTGGCCCCTAGTGGCCCTCCATGGCGGCGGCAGCGCCCTGCTGCTCCTCGCTGCCGCCGCCTGGCTGGTGCTGGGCCATTCCAGCCTGCTTGGCGCAGCCCTCGCTCTCTACGAACTGGGCTGCATGGGTCTCTTGCTAGGGATCGAAGCCACGGCCCTCAGGGCCCTGGCCAGGCCTGGGGGCGAAGCCACCCCCCGTGCAATCGCTCCCCTGGGGCGCCGGGCTTGGCAGTGGCTGAAGCACCTGCCCATGACCCAACTCATCTATGCGCTCGCCTTCTGGCATGCCTGCTGGGATCGCCGGGTGGGTTGGCGCGGCGTCACCTACCGGGTGCTGGGCCACCGCGAGCCTGGCGGACCAGGGGTAGAAGCCCTGGGCTGGGACGAATGACTGAACTGTTCACCAGTCCTCGGGACCAGCTCAAGGGTCGCCAGGACCCGTGTTTAGCCAAGCCCAAGCTCACCGGGCCAGCATCAGCCGCCTTAGGACCATCATGGATTGGCGCAAGTTGGACTCATTGAGGTCGTCGTAGGTCGGGCGCAAAAAACCTGGCAGGTCGGGCTCTAGGGCGATCTGATGCTCCACAAGCACCCCGCCGCGCACCCGGGTCAAGCTCCATTGCCCCTGGAGGCTGAGGATGCGCTCGCCCCGGAGCATCCGATAACGCATCCAACTGGGAGCCCTTTCCTCCACAGCCAGCACAACCTTGATCGGCAGGCCGAAGGTGGACGGGGCTTGGTAGGTCTGGGCTAGCTCCAGCTGGCTGCCCTGGCGGTTGAGCACCTTCGCCTGCTTGATGTCGGGCATCAGGCCTGCCATCGCCTCGTAATTGGTCAGCACGGCCCAGGCCCGGGCCTGGGTCACGGGCACCAGCATCCTTGCCCTGTAGTGGCCCTTGCTGCCCGTCAGCACCGGATCGGCCAGCGCCGCTTGGACCGGCCGATCCGGGCCGCTGTCCTGGGCCAGGAGCTGGGCTAGGGGAGCCAAACTCAAGCCCACCGCAGCGCCTAGGATTAGGGCCTGATTGAGCAACCCGTGGCAGGGTCTCGCTGGCTTCCTGCCTAACGCCGCGGAGCCCCCCATGACCTTGCTTTTGCGGCCCATCAGGCCATTGTGATGGATTGGGAACCTGGGCAAGATCCCCAAAGCAAGGGCCCCCTAGATCCATTCGTGGCAGCCGCTTCCCCTGCAGCGGTTTCAAGGCCCCATCCAACCCCCGCCGATCGTGCCGCCGCCGTTGACTGGAGTCCTGGGGCCGCAGCGGGAGAACCCCAACTTGATCTAAAGCGAAGGCTCTATTTTTTGAGTGGTTTTGATCCCCGCGGCGCCTCTTTCTATTTCCGGCTCTTGAGCCAGGACGTGGAGCGCCACAATGCCAAGACCCTTATTGGCGAAGGGAAGCCCATCAAGCTCGTCAGACGCATGCAGGAGGGGGATCGACTGGTTAGCCGGTGGCAAATTCAGCGATCCCAACCCAACAGCTCTGGCCCTTCCACCAGCCACGAAATAGGCTTTTTGCATTGGGATGACATTGCCCGCAGCCACTGGCCCAGGCGCTCGTTAGCCATGGTCGGTGAGATCGCCGAGGTTTACCGCTGGTACCTGCTGCAAGGCGGCTTGCTGCGGATTGCCCGCCTCTGCCCTGGCGTTGCCCTCTGCGGCGCCTATCCGGGACTCTTTACGGCTCTGGCGGTGCTGACTGCCTTGCTCGGCGGCGCTGGCCTGGGTTCGCTGACCTACGGGGCCCTTCCAGGGCCACCCCTAGCCCTGGGAGCCGCAGTTTTGGTAGCCCTGGGCAGCACCTGGCTGCTGCTGCTGGCGGCCTGGAGCTTGGCCGATCGGCTCGGAGTGGTGTGGCTCTGGCGCTCGATCCGCTTCACCCACCGGCTCGGCCAGGCCCGCGATGGCGACCTGCGCACCCGGGTCCAGGCGTTAGCCCGGCGGATCCTGGAGCTCGAAGCCGAAGCCCCGGCCGAGTCGGTCCTGCTGGTGGGCCACAGCTCAGGCTCCTTTGTAATGGCCATGCTGGCGGCCGAGCTGCGCCGCCAGGACCCAGCCGCTGCCATGACAAGCCGCTTAAACCTGCTCAGCTTGGGCCAGAACCTGGCCAACCTGGCTGTCTATCCCGGGGCCCAGGCGTTCCACGCCGATTTGCAGGAGTTGGCCCGAGAGCCCCGCCTGCCCTGGCTCGATGTCAGCAGCCACGATGACCTCCTCTGTTTCGCTGGCGTCGATCCCTATCGCAGTTGCGACCTAGCGGCTCCAGGGGGCACCGCCTACCCAGCCCTGCAGCTGGTAGCCCTGGCCCAACCGAGGGGCTGGCTTGATCGGCTGGCCCTGGCGTTTCAGCAGTTTGATCTCCACTTCCGTTACCTGCGCCAGGCCCCTAACAGCCACGGCTTTGATCCCCTCAGCCAGCTGCTCAAACCATGACCTCCCGCCCACCAGCAGGCCCCACCCCATCCCAGCGAGGGAACGTTGGGCTGGAATCAAGGGAGCCGATCTGGCCCCAACCCCAACCCTTCACCGCCAACCTGCTCAAGCGTTTTAGTCGGGGCCTGGGCTCCTGGTTTGGCCTGCTCAACGAGTGGGATTTCCGGATCGGCATTGGCAGCACCAACGTTTTGGGCTTGGAGATGGTGCTGGTCAACCGGCCGGCCCTGGTGCGTCAGGTGCTGGTGGACGACCCCGAGGCCTTCCCAAAACACCCCTACACCCAGTGGATCCTGGAACCCCTGATTGGCCAAGGCCTCTTTGCGGTGAATGGGGCCGAATGGCAGCGCCAGCGGCGCCTGGTGGATCAGGCCCTCCAGGTCACCCAGTTGCGACGGGTCTTTCCCTTGATGCAAGGGGCGGTGCAGACCATGCTGGAACGGCTTGAGAGCCAAGGGGCCGCCCCAAGCCCTAGGCCAAACCCAGGCCTTGGCGCAGGCCAGGCAGACCTGGCAGGCCGAACAGGCCGAACAGGCCAAACAAGCCAGGGAAAGCAAGCGGACCTCTGCTTCGATGCCCAGGAGGCGATGAGCCTGGTGACGGCCGATGTGATCGTGCGCACGATCCTCTCGAGGCCCCTCGACCCCTGCGAAGCCCGGACCATCTTTGCCGCCTTTGCCCGCTACCAGCGCCGGGCCGCTCTGGTGATGGTGTTGCGTTTTCTGCGCCTGCCTAAAGCCTGGCTGCAGCGCCTGCTGCGCACCGATGCCGGACTGATTCGCAGCTGGATCGCCGCCGCAATCAGCGCACGGTCCCGCTCCCAACCAGCCCTTGCCCCTGGTTCCAACCCCGTTGCCGGGCACCAGGACCTACTTGCGGCCCTTGAGCGGGCCCAAGATCGACCAGAAACCCCAACCAGCAGGGATCCAGCCCAGGCGGCTGAAGGCGCAGCAGAACCGCCGGGTGAGCCCACGGCAGGGTTGGACGAAAGCAGCAGGGGCTTTAGCCAGGACGAATTGGTCGACCAGGTGTGCGTGCTGTTTCTTGCAGGCCATGAAACCTCCGCCAGCGCCCTAGCGATGGCCTGCTATCTCCTGGCCCGCTACCCCGAAGCCCAGGCCCGCTTTGCACTGGAAATTGAGCAAGTCCGTAGGGGAACCCCATCGCCCGAATCCGCCCCAAGCCAGCTCCGCCCCCTGGCCTACGAGGACCTGCGCAACCTGCCCTACGGCGCGGCGCTGCTTCAGGAGACCCTGCGCCTCTACCCACCCCTGAGCTTCTTCATCCGCGAAAGCAAGGCTCCAAGCCAGCTGGGCGAAAGCCGCTGCCCCATGGGGGCGCTAATCGCGATTTCCCCCTGGGTGATCCAGCGCCACGAGCAGCACTGGAGCGAGCCAAACCGCTTCCGTCCAGAACGGTTCCTGGCCGATCAGGCCAGTGAAGCGGAGAAACAATGGGCGAGGGACGCCTTCCTGCCCTTTGGGCTCGGGCCGCGCAAATGCCCTGGGGCCGCCTTTGCCCTCCAGGAAGCCCTGCTGGTGCTCGCGGAGCTGGTTAGCCGCTATGAACTCCTGAGCGAGCCCGGCCAAGAGCCCGAGCTAGTGGGCAACCTCACGCTGCGCTCGCGTAATGGCGTGCCGTTGAGACTGCGGCGCCGCCCCTAACTAATCACCCAGCGGTAGATATTAACGTCAAATTCGTATCAGCGAGTTTAATCTTGAGGTCATGGTGCTAATATCAAATACGATTTAACTAGCTTCGCGAGTGCTCCATCCAGACAAGATGCCCTCCCCAGCCTTCAGGCCCCTAGCGGGGCGTTTTGGGTTCGGCTGGCTTACCGCAGCCATGCTGGTAGTCCCCCAGCTGGCACCGCTGGCAGCCCTGGGCGCGTCCCCTCCTCCGCCAACGAAGCGAACGGCCCCAGCACCCCTGCAACGGGCTCGGGTTACCTATGACACCTACCTGTTGGGACCAGGTGACAGTTTGCAAATCGAACTTGAAAACATCCCCGAGCTGTCTGGTGTATTCACGATCGGCCCCGATGGCACGCTGTACTTGCCCAGGCTGAGGGCCTTGTTTGTTGAAGGGCTAAGCGTCGAGGAGCTTCGGATTTTTCTGACCCAGCAATTTCGCACCTTTGTGCGGCAGCCAGAAATTTACCTTCGGCCGATTGGCTATCGGCCCGTGCGCATTTACGTCGGTGGCGAGGTGCGACGGCCCGGCTACTACACCTTGAGTGGCAGCCAACAATTGGGTGGGGTCTCCAGCAGTGCCGATGGCGCCATTCGCGAAAGTGGCGGTGAACAGATGAACACCCGCCCAGGCCTGGGCAGTGGCCAGGGGTTTGAACCCGCCGGCAGCAGTAGACCGGGTGGGCCCGGCGTAGGCAGTGGCGGCTCCGGTAGTCTGACCACCTATGGGGCCTTTTTCCCCACCGTGTTTGATGCCATCCGGGCCGCCCAGGGCATCACGCCCTATTCCAATCTCTCTGCGGTGCAGGTCACCCGCAGGCAACCCCTCAGCAATGGCGGCGGCAAATTACGCACCTCCCTCAACTTCCTCTCCCTGATCACCGAAGGTGATGAAAGCCAGAACATCCGCCTGTTCGACGGCGATGTGGTCAGTGTTGCCAAGTCTCCAGAGGTGTTGCGGGAGCAACTGCTCAAGGCTGGCCAAACCAACCTCAGTCCCCAATTCCTGCAGGTCTATGTGAGTGGCCGGGTCAAGTCTCCTGGTGCTACAACCGTCCCCCAGGGATCAAGTCTCAACCAAGCCTTGATCAGCGCCGGCGGCCAACAGCTATTGCACGGCAAAGTTGAATTTGTGCGCTTTACCCGGGAGGGGGAGCTCGATCGACGCATTTTCAACTACAACCCCAATGCCGCCGCCGATACGACGGCGAATCCAATTCTAATTAGCGGCGACATCATTCGGGTTCAAGAATCGGCCCTTTCTGCTGGCATTAGCGTTCTCAACGAACTGACAGGTCCTTTTGTTGGAGTCTATTCCGTCTTCAGTCTCTTCGGAGGTGGTCGATAAGTGACAAACCGTTCCCTGCAAGCCCCTGCTCTGGCTACGCCGGCTGATGACGAAATTGACCTTGGCCAATTAGCGGCGAGCCTAGGACGTCGCCGAAGGTTAATCGCCGGTGTGACTGGAGGAACGGTTCTATTAACTGGCTTGGTAACGGTCCTTCAAAAACCCGTATGGGAAGGGGAATTCCAAATTGTATTGGCCAGCAAAGATCCCGGCCAGAGCTCTGGTGCCGCGGCTCTCCTCGCTCAGAATCCTGGTTTGGCAGGTCTGGCGGGCATCTCAGGGTCAGGCAAGGGCAACCAACTGGAAACCGAGGTAAAGATTTTGCAAAGCCCCTCGGTGCTCAAGCCGGTATATGATTTTGTGCGCGCGCACAAACGTTCCAATGGAATCGATATCGAGGAGATGCGCTATGACGCATGGGTTAAGGCGAGCCTAGACATTAAGCTCGAAAAGGGCACATCCGTACTTAATCTAGCCTATCGTGACAACAATAAAGAATTAGTATTACCTGTCATTGAGCGTATTTCTCGCGAATATCAAGCCTATTCTGGTAGAGATCGGGAACGCGGACTTGTCAACGGCGTAGCCTATTTGAATCAACAAATTGCCTATTATCGTATACGTAGCCTGGTGTCGCTTCGGACTGCGCAACAATATGCAATTGAGCAGGACTTAACCGCCCTTAAAGGCGATGATGAAACCAAAAATGCCTTCAACTTAGAAGCGATCAGAGTGCAAGCAGCCAATGAAATTCGCAATTATGACGAGCAATTGATTCAGCTCAGGAAGCTCAGCAACGACCCCGAAGCCATTCAATTTCGAGGTTTGATGATCCCCGAGCTCGCCAGCAAGGGGGTGCCTCAGCAGATCGAGGCCATCAACCTGCAACTTGCGTCCCTGAGGCAAACCTATACCGATCGCGAATTACTCATCAAAAATTTAACAAAAAGGCGTCAATTCCTGATCGAGCTGTTTAAATCTAATACCATCAATTACGTGCTTGCCAAGCGTGCTGATGCCCAAGCGCGCCTAGCTGCTGCGCAGCGACCTAAGGGTGTGCTGCTGAAATACAGAGAATTGCTCAGGGTTGCGATCCGAGACGAGACAACCCTTAATAAATTAGAAGATGAGCGGCGCGTGTTGGCTCTTGAACAAGCCCGTAAAGCCGATCCATGGGAGTTGATTTCAACCCCCACCCTGCTGGATCGTCCCGTCTCTCCCAAGAAGGGTCGCAACCTCGCCTTGGGCCTGTTGGCCGGTCTAGTGCTGGGAAGCGGGGCCGCCCTCGTAGCCGAACGCCGCACCGGTCGAATTCACGGCTCCGATGAGCTGGCTTCCCTGTTGCCCGGTCCCTTGTTGGCCGTGCTGGAGGCCGGCGAACAAGAGAGTTGGCGCCAGCCCTTGCAACTGCTCAGCAGTGGACCCTTGGCAGCAGCCCAGAACCTTGCCTTAGTGCCGATCGGACTGGAGGAGGATGCCGCCGCCGCCGTTGCCCAGGCCCTCCAGGCCGCTTCCGGTCGCCCCGTGCTCTGCAGCAGTGATCTGGTGGCCACGCGCAGTTGTGATGCCCAGGTGCTGCTAACCAGCCAAGGAGCTGCTGAACGGGACCAGTTGCAACGGCTGCGGCGGGATCTGGAGTTGCAGGGCAGCCCCGTGGTCGGCTGGCTGCTGCTGAGCGACCGCCGGCCCCGTGGCTGAGCCCTTGTTGGGATCGCGGCGATGGGCCAACTCAGCCCTTGTCGTGGCGACGCTGGCCCTTCAGCCGGTCCAGGCCCAGCCCAACTGGCAAGCCATTCCGGCGCAGCAGCTCCCTGGCGGTCAGCCAGCCACGGGGCTGCCCCAATGGCAACGGATCACCCCTGATCCGATCCCTGGGGACCGGCAGGGGTCGCCGATCTGGCTGCCCCTCCCCGGGGCAGAAGGTCCTTCCCGGCAGCTGGTCTGGGAACCCGTAGCCCCAGTAGCAGCAGAGTCCAAACCAGGAATCGCAAGCCCTGGGGCCAAACCTGGACGTGTCCTGCCCCAGGCCTGGACCCGAACGACCTCAGCAGATCCGCTTCCGAGTGGCTCGGCGAACCAGGCCAAACCCATGGCCGCGCCCCCCACCAGCTCGGCGGAAGCCCAGGCGCTCCTGGATGGCTTGAAACCCACAGCCGCTGATTTCACCCCCCAGCTCCGCCTAGGAGAGGCCGTGCCCACCGCCCAGCAACTGGGAGACCAACAGGGTCAATTTTCGGTTTTTCAATTGGCTCCCTTTGGTGGTGCCAAACAGGGAGGTGGAGGCGGCACAGGCAACCAGAATTACGCCGCGAGGCTGGATGCGGGCATAACGGATCAGGTTCAAATTTCAGCGTTTTATAGCGTTGCTGATGATCCCCTTTACGCGCCGATTACGGGCAAGACGATTCAGCCAGCCAATTTTTGGGAGAGCTATGGCGGAGCCTTGCAATGGCGCCTGCTCGGCTCCAACACCACCCCCTGGAAATTAGCCCTAGCGAGCTCCCTAGAGGGTTGGACCGTGGGCAGTGGTGGCTGCGATTCCGCCTCATGCAAGGGCCAAAATAATGCCAGTCCTAATATCTTTAATAATTCCGGTAGTCGGGTACAAACCACCAATTTGGTGGGTTCCGTTGCCCTGCCAATCACCTGGCAAGCCTTGCCAACCTTGGCCCTCACCTTCACCCCCGGAGTGAGCTTTTTACCAGGTAGCCAGGGCGCCGGCCAGGGGGGCAGCGGAATCTTTTATGGCACTAACATAAACATGGCCGCCGGTGCCAGCTGGCGACCAATCCCCAGCCTCACCCTGTTCGGCTCCGGCCTAATCCCCCTGGGGCCTGGCAACAACAGTTTTAACGGCAATTTAGTCTTCGCCAGAGTTCCGATTGTCACGGCGGGGATCAATTGGGCCCTCAATCCACGCATTGCCTTAGAAGGCCAACTCAGCAACGGCTGGGGCGCCACCCCCGCCACTGCCCTGCTCGCCCTGCCATCCGACAATCGCCTGGGTTATTCGGCGCGCTTTGTGTTTACCCCTGAAGGGCTGGATACCCCCCAGCCGGCCATGACAGCCCGCCAACGGTCCCTTGCCTTGGGAGGACTCACCGTGAATACGGCCCTGGTTCCGCCCAGGGGTACCACCCAGCTCTGGGCAAACGGCGATAGCCAGGGCAATGGTTTTGGTTCTATCGGCTATTCGCTCTCCAATCGCTTCCAGCTGGACGTGTATCAAGGTGGCGTCTTCAATAACGTGCGGCCAGCCAGTGTCTTAGCCACCACCTATGCCAGCGATGGCGGCTGGAACTACCGCTTTGGTGGCAAGGCGATTGCCATGAGCCAACTTCGGGGGGCGCCCTTTTCCCTCGGAGGTCGCATCAGCCTGGGCCGAAATACGGACCCATCGAGTTACCAGGGCTATGTGTTCGCGGAGTCGGTCTCCACCTGGGAGGCCAATTCTTGGCTGGCCTTTAACCTCAATCCCAAACTAGCCTGGAGTGGTATTAGCACCCCCTGGGCGGTAGGAGTGAGTGCCAACATTCAATTGGGACCCCATTTTCAGCTGATCCCAGAGCTGAACGTGGTGGGATCGGAGATCAACGCAACCAATGGCACCCTGGCCCTGCGCTGGCTAGCTACAAGCAGCACCAATCTGGAAGTTTATGTGAGCAATGCTGCCGGCCTGTTTGACATCGGCCAACTGCTGGACAACAACAACACAAGGATAGGTGGCCGCATTTTATTTAGTTTTTAAGCTGGAAAATTAAACACCTCGAGAAACCCTATTTTGCAACCCTTAGCCCGATTGCCTAGGACTTCCCTGTGGGGGAAGGCCGTTGCCATCTTCACCATCGTGGCAATCTGCTGGGCACACATCGGGAGATCCCGCCGGATCACCCCCTGCCCTTGAGGGGAGCTTACCCTAAATTTTGGACCGATTGGGCATCAGAATTTGCACGTCTAGCCGTGCCGCAAGACAAGAACCATCAAAACACCGCCACAATTGCGCCTTAACGAACAATACCAAGCTGACGCGATGGGAACGCTTAAGACGATTCTAAGCCATAGCCCTATCAATCAGCACCTCGGCATGTTGCCTTAGGGGATTAAGATAGGACGCAGAAAGGATCTCAAGTAAGGCAAGGATACTTGGGCTCTCCTCCAATCCACGCAAAACGACAAGGGACTCTTTGGCCCTAAAATTACAGTCACAATCAATGGGTCTGTAATGGCGAAACTCTTCAAAGAGCAACGGGTGATGCGCCATGAAAAAAGTCACAGAAGAGCTATCCACAAGCGGTTGACTAGGTTCACAATCAAGGTCTAAGTTCTCACCATAAAGATGGTTAAAGAGCTGAAAGATACACCCCTTGCTTTCTGGAGATAGGAATCCTTGGGGTTTTACAAGCGACAAGCTTCTGACATCATGAGAGCTAAGCTTCTTCTCACAGTAGAGGGGCTTGCTAACTGGCCCATCCGCCAATACTTCCGCGCAAAGGACTAAGGGAACCTCGTAAAGGTCAAAGCACACAAATTTGGGATTATCATCCGCGGGTCGCTGGATCGTTTCAGTAATTAAAGCATCAATGATCCGATCTTCCAACAAGCCTAAGGCCGCCCCTACAGGCTCCTTCTGCCTAGCAGGATTCAGCATCCAACTTGTGTCCAACTGGCTGCCAAGTGCGCGGCTGGCCCAATAGGGCGCATGCAGTCTCAACCTGTTCCCACCAGAAAAGCGAAACAGCTGGTGCACCTCCCGTTCCATCCGCAGCAGAATGCTTGGCCCTGCATGGGGATGGGGGCCTTGGCCGTGGCTGGGCAATGGATTGAAGACCTTGAGTGCCTGCTGGCTGCGGCGGCTGATCGTGCTTTGGTTGCAGAAGGCCAAGCGCGCCGCATCATCGCCATTGCGAAGCCAGCACAGCAGGTCGAGGGCTTCCAACTCGTCAGTCGTTACCATCCAATTTGGAAAGGGGATTATTGATTGCCGTCATAAAAAATTTGAAGCTCAGATTGCTAGGCTAGCCGCAAGTAAAGTAACAAACTCTGCAGAGGGGGTCTCCAAGGGTGCTACCCCTCCAGGGCGCCCTCCCGGGCGCGGCGGGCGGCCAGGCCTGCCTCCGCTGCCGTGATCCCGGCCAGCAGCAGTAGGCCGGCGAGGCCAATCAACTGGTCGCGTTGGCCCAAGGCTCTGTCTGCCGGGCCGCCGAGCAGGGCACCGGCGACAAACCAGCTGGTGGCTAGGGCTGAGGTGATCCAATAGGCGCGCCAACGCCGTTGGTAGAGGTAGCCCGTGCCCAAGCCCGGCACCACATTGAGCAGCACGGCCACCCAGCCACTGGAGGCGGCCAGGATCTCCTGTTTGCTGGGGGTCATGGCCAAGGCCGTACGGGAGCATCCAATCTGGCGAAACCACGGGGCTTGCCGCGACGGGATAGCGAGAGTCCCAGAGCGCGGGCGCTGCGTTGGTCATGGGATCCCGGCGCCCGTGCCAATGCCATGGGAATGGCTGGGCCCGGAGGCACCGATGACGAGCCCATTGCTGCAAGCCCAGGGCGTGCAAAAACGGCAGGGCGAACGGCAGCGCTGGCAAGCCCCCGGCATTGACCTGGAGCCCGGGGAGCGACTGGGCCTGAGCTGGCCCCTGCTGCTCGCCTCGACGCGCCTGGTGGTGCTGCTGCTGCTGGTGGGCGGAGTTCTCGAGTAGCTGTTTCACCAACAGAACCCGTTGCCGATCCTGGGCCTGGGCCTTGTCATGGCCTGCATTGCCGCAATCTCGGCGGTCCAACGGACCCGGCGCCGCTTCGCCGGCACTTACTGGAACAGCCTGGTGTCGGTGCTGGCGGCCACGAGCCTGGTTACCGGCTTGGCCCTTGGGGGGATCATCCGGCCCCAGCCCTGGTTCGCGCTCCGATATTTGATCCCCCTCCTGGGGATGGTGCTCGGTAACACCCCCAAATGGCATCTTCCTAGGACTCGATCGACTGATGGAGTCGTTGGTGAACCGGCGAGACCAGGTGGAGCTGCGCCTGGGCCTGGGCCTGGGCGCCAGCCGCTGGGAGGCCTGCCGCGAGCTGGTGGCCGAGGCGATTCGGGTGGGCATGATCCCGACAATCAATTCGATGCTGGTGATCGGCCTGGTGAGCCTGCCCGGGATGATGACCGGCCAGATCCTGCAGGGGAGCTTCCCAAACGCCGCCGTCACGTACCAGATTGTGGTCCTGTTCATGAGTGCGGCTGCCACGGCCCGGGGCCTGGTGGCGGTGCTGCTGGTGGCGGTGCTGCAGATGGCCTACCGGCGACTCACCAGCCGCGACCACCAGTTGCGGTTAGAGCGGCTTAGGCAGGTCCCATAAATTCAGTCTCGGAGCTGGATCCAATCCCGAACCTTAATCCTTCAACAGGTTGAGCTGCAGGGATCGAAACAACCATGTCTGGCAATTGCTGATGGTGATCAAGGCCTCCATTTCCACCAATCACAACTATTGATCGCAGCAATTCCAGATCGCCATACCAAAAGCGGGCGCTGAGCTTGGCCCCTCCGCTGCAGGCTATTCGCTCGATGTTGGGGGTTGATTGGCTGGGTCGTTCTGCAGCAAGGGGCCCGGGGGCAGTTCACCCCAGCCAGTGGGGGTAGCCAAACTTTGTAAGATGTTGGCCCCAAGCCTTAATCCCTGCTTGTCCTCCCTTGATCAGCCCCACTGGCACAGCCTGAGTGCCGAGGATTGCCTGACCAACCTCAAGGTCAGTACCGAAGGGTTAACTACGACCCAGGCCTCCGAACGACGCGAGCAGAGCGGCCCCAACCGGTTGGAGCTGGCCGCCGGCCGCAGCAGCCTGGCAATCCTCTGGGACCAATTCAGCAACGTGATGTTGTTGATGTTATTGGCGGTAGCGGCCATCTCAGCGGCAATTGCCTTCAGCGCCCAGAAGTTCCCCAAGGACGCGATTGCGATTGTGCTGATCGTGGGCCTCAACGCCCTGCTCGGATACCTGCAGGAAAGCCAGGCCCAGAGAGCCCTGCTGGCCCTGCGCCAGATGGCCCAACCCCTGGTGACCCTGCGTCGCGATGGCCAGTGGCAGCGGCTATCGAGTGAGGAGCTTGTGCCGGGCGACCTAATCCGGCTCGAGGCCGGCGATCGGGTGCCCGCCGATGGCCGAGTGCTGGAGGGAGCAGACCTGGGCCTGCGGGAGGCGGCCCTTACGGGCGAAGCCGAGGCCGTGTTCAAGCGGGCCGACCTGCTGCTCGATCCGGCCACCCCCGTCCTGGAACGCCAAAACTGCCTGTTTCAAGGCACAGAAGTTGTGCGGGGCCGGGGCCTGGCGGTGGTAACCGCCACCGGCATGGCCACCGAACTGGGCCAGATTGCCCAACTGATCAATACGGCCGGCGGCGAGGCCACCCCCCTGCAGAAAAGGCTGGACGGCCTGGCTTCAGTGCTTGTGGGCTCGGCCCTGGGCCTGGTAGCCCTCGTGATCGGCGTGGGCTGGTTGCTGGGCCAGCCCCTGCTCAACCTGCTCGAAGTGTCCCTGTCGATGGCGGTGGCGATCGTGCCGGAGGGCCTGCCGGCAGTGATCACCGTGACCCTGGCGATCGGCACCCAGCGCATGGTGAAACGCGCTGCCCTAATCCGGCGTCTGCCGGCGGTTGAGGCCCTCGGGTCCGTCACCGTGATCTGCTCCGACAAGACCGGCACCCTGACCCTGAACCGCCAGGTGGTCGAAGAGCTGCGCTGCGGCGGCCAGGCGATCGCCGTCAGCGGCCAGGGCTACGAGCCCCAGGGCGACTTCAGGGCCCGGGAGCTTGTAACCCCAGCCGCCATCCCAGCCGGCATCGCTCCAGGTGCTCTCAGCCTATTGCTGCAGGCAGGGGTGCTCTGCAGCGATGCCGAACTGAAGCGCGAGGCGGACGGCAGCTACGGGATCCTGGGCGATCCAACCGAAGGGGCCCTGGTGGTGGCTGCCGCCAAAGCGGAGATCGATGACTTCAGCCTGCGGGGCACATTCCCGCGCCAGGGGGAGATTCCCTTCAGCTCCGAGCGCCAGTGGATGGCGGTGTGGGTTGGCGATCCAAGCGGCCAGCTCCAAGCCCCCCTCGGCCCGATGGCCGCCGGGTCGAGCGTGTTGATGCTGAGCAAGGGGGCCCCGGAGGTGGTGCTCTCGAGCTGTGACCGCTGGCTGGCGGCCCCAGGCGTTGGCGCCCTCGGCGAAGAGCAGCGAAACTGGTGGCTGGATCAGGCCCGCCAACTGGCTGCCAGCGGCCTGCGGGTGCTGGCCTTTGCCTGCGCCCCCCACCACCGCGGACCGGAACAGGAGGCCGACCAGCTGGTGTTCCTGGGCTTAATGGCCCAGCTTGATCCGGCCCGGCCCGAGGTGGGCGCTTCTGTAGCCACCTGCCGCGGCGCCGGCATCCGTCCCGTGATGATCACCGGCGACCATCCGCTCACGGCCCGGGCGATTGGAGCCAGCATTGGCCTAACCAACGAGGATGCCGAGGTCGTGCTCGGCCGCGAGCTGCAGGCTTACAACGACTCGGAACTGCAGGCGGTTGTAGCCCGCTGCAGCCTCTACGCCCGGGTGCCGCCCGACCAAAAGCTGCGGATTGTCAAAGCCCTACAGGCCAATGGCGAAGTGGTGGCCATGACCGGCGATGGCGTCAATGACGCCCCCGCCCTTAAGCAGGCCCACATCGGTGTGGCCATGGGCATCACCGGCACCGAGGTGAGTAAGGAAGCCTCCGATATGGTGTTATTGGATGATAATTTCGCCACGATTGTTAGCGCGGTGGAAGAAGGGCGATTGGTGTATGCCAACATCCGTCGCTTCGTGAAATACATCCTCGGCAGCAATGTTGGTGAATTAATCACGATCGCGGCAGCGCCCCTGCTCGGTCTCGCCGGGGTGCCCCTCACCCCGCTCCAGATCCTCTGGATGAACCTGGTGACCGACGGGGTGCCGGCCCTGGCCCTAGCCCTGGAGCCCGGCGAAGACGGCCTGATGCAGAAGCCTCCCGCCCAACCGGGCGAATCGATCTTTGCCCGGGGCATCGGCCGCTACATCCTGCGCGTCGGCGTGGTCTTTGGGGCGATCACCATTGCCCTGATGGCCTACGCCGCCCGCAGTGGCGCCCCCTGGCAGACGATGGTGTTCACCACCCTCTGCCTGGCCCAGATGGGCCATGCCCTGGCCGCCCGCAGCGACCGGCCCCTGGTCCAGGTGGCGCCCTTCTCGAATCCGGCCCTGCTGGCGGCGGTGGTGTTGACCTCGGCACTGCAACTGGCCCTGCTCTATGTGCCGATGCTCTCGAGCTTCTTTGGCACCACCCCCTTGAGCCTGCAGGAGCTGGGCATTTGTGTGGGCGTTAGTGCCCTGTTCTTCCTCTATCTGGAGGCGGAAAAGGTGGTGCGTCTCTGGCTCCGGCGCCGGGCTGCCCATGTCTGATCGGGCCTGGGTTTGCCCAGCCCCAGGAGTTTGGTCTAGGCAATCCCGGCTCACGCAGGGGCAATGGTGACCCCGCAACAGGTTGCTGAAGGCCACCAACCTGTTGCGGCGGTGGAAAACCTGGCCAGCGCCCCGGTGCAGGCCCCCTGGGGGTAGGTCTTTGGCTGGCTTTGCTGACGATTCCGGGGCGGATACCGTTGCTGAGCCTGGCCCCATTGCAGACTCCGGGGGTTCCCACGGTGGTTGCGGGCGCGGTGATCACAACCCTGCTGGCAGCCCTTGTGACCCGCTGACCCGCCTAGGAGCCATGGCCCAGCCCAATTACCCAAGCCACTCCGATCACCACAGCCACTCCGATCACCCCAGCCATGGCAACGGATCCAGCCATCCAGCGGTAGCGATCCAGCGGCAGCCCCATCCCCGCCAGCACCAGCACCGCACCGGTTCGGCGACGGCCTTTCGCTGGAGTGTGATCCTCAACAGCGGCCTTTCGGCCCTACAGCTGGTGATCGGCTTTGGTTTCGGCTCCCTGGCCCTCATTGGAGATGCGGTTCACAACCTGGGCGATGTGGCCGGGTTGTTGCTCGGCTGGGGGGCGGAACGGTTGAGCAGGCGCGCGCCGAACGAACGGTTCACCTACGGATTCGGCCGCAGCACCCAACTGGCCTCCCTGGCCAATGCGGTGTTGATCCTGATGGCCTCAGCCGTAGTGCTGATCGAGGGGATCAAGCGCCTCGGCGCTTCAACCGAAGTCATCAGCACGCCGGTGGCCTGGGCCGCCGCCGCCGGCATTGTCGTCAACCTGTTTTCAGCCCGCCTGTTTGGCCACGACAACAGCCACGACCTCAACCGCCGCGCTGCGGTGATTCACCTACTCGGCGATGCCGCCGTGTCGGCGGCGGTGCTGGTCAGCGCCATCGTTGTGGGTCTCACCCATTGGTACTGGCTCGATGCCGCCACCGGCATTGCCGTGGGCCTGGCCGTGGCCTGGAGCGGCTGGGGGCTGCTGCGGGACGCCATGCAGGTGGCCCTCGACGCCGTGCCGCCTGGCATTGAGATGGCGGCGGTGGACCAGGCCCTGCGCACCCTGCCCGGGGTGCTCGATGTGCACCACCTGCATGTTTGGGGTATGAGCACCTCCCAAATCGCCCTCACCGCCCACGTGGTGCGCCGGCCCCAGGTGGTTGATGACATGAATTTGCTGCACCAGGCCAAGGAGCACCTGGCCGAACTGGGTATTGCCCACAGCACGATCCAACTGGAACCACCCTCGTGAGGTTTAGCAACGCTGGGATGATCCCTTGGCCAGGAGGATCGCTGCAGCAAGCTCAATAGGCTGGCAGGACCCTGCTGGGGAGCTGCTCAGGGTTCGGACTTGGGCCCTGGTTTGTCCCAGGATGGCGATGGCTCTGGAGTAATTGATGGCCAACCGGGATCCTCGCCCTATGGACAAGTCCAGCCAACGGCTCCCCAGCCAGGGCTCCCTGTCCCGCCCAGCCCAACCACGCCGCCCAGCCAAACCCTTGGGGCTTGTCGGCCTAGCACTCCTAGTGGGGCTCGCCGGCTGCGCCGATCCCAATGCCTGGAAGCGCACCGCCTGCGAACAGGCCCAGGCCCAGCTCGGCGCCGCCACCGTTCATCAAATTGAAGTGTTGCGCAAGGCTCTGGGGCTAGCCGCCGAAGCAGATCCGGTGGCCTACTGCCGCTCGCTTGGTGCGGCTATGGAGAGCTCTTCGCCCACCCCGCCAGAGGGGCAGAGCCCTAGCGCAACCCCGAACGCCAGGCCGACCACCTCAGCCACGGGCCGGCCCCTCTCCGCCGCCGAGCAGGCCCCGGGCCGCTGAACCAGGCCCCCCAAGCGCCCATGCCAGCCTTGGGGCTAACTAGCGCAGGAGTTCCGCCGGTTTGAAGCTCCAGGTGGTGGAAGACGACAGCCAGTTACGCGGCGTCCTGACCCATTTCAGGCCAAGGTTGGACCCATGACGCTTCCCCTAATCCCCAGTGATCCTGGCCTGGCGGCTTTTGGATCGAGTTTCACGGCCATCTCCCTGGCCGAACTGGGCGACAAGACCTTCTTTATGGCCCTGATCCTGGCGGCCCGCCACCCGCCCCGCTGGGTGTTCATCGGCGCCTTTGCTGCCCTGGCCGTGGTCACGTTGATCTCCCTGGGTCTGGGCTATGGCCTGCGAGAGCTGTTGCCGGCTGGCCTGGTCACCTGGCTGGCCGCCACCCTGTTCCTGGGCTTCGGCCTCAAGCTGCTGATCGACGCCCAGGCGATGGGGGCCCATGCAACCGAAGACGAAGCCGATGACGCCGAAGCGGCCGTGAACGCGGCTGAAGTCGGCCATCCGATCGCCACAGCCAGGTCCGTGATCTGGGAAGCCTTCGCCCTGGTCTTCATCGCCGAATTGGGCGATCGCACCCAGTTCGCCACAATTTTCATGGCCACCGCCCCCTCCTTCAGCTTTGCCGGACTGCTGGCCGGCAGCCTGTTTGGCCACGGCATGGTCACCTGGCTGGCGGTGGGAGCCGGCCAATGGATCGGCGGCCACATCAGTGAACGGGTGCTCTATCGCCTCAGCGCCGGCCTGTTCCTGGTCTTTGGCCTGGCCTCCCTACGGCAGGCCCTGGGTTGATGGGAACAACCCAGCCCTTCGACGGCCATGAATTTCTTGGGCCTGGCGATCACTCCCATGGCTCCGATATCCAGAGGGATCCCGGCCATCAAGCCCACGATTACGACCACAACCATGACCGGAGAATCAGCCACAGCCAGGTTCATGAGAACAGCCACGGACACGAGTAAAGCCATGGCAATCGACATTCCCATAGCCATGGTTCCCATCACACGCGCCATGGCCTAAGCCCAGGGGCCGCTATCCCGTGAAGCATCGTGCTCAACAACCTTCTCACGGGCCTGCATCTGGTGATTGGCTTGGGCTTCGGCTCCCTGGCCCTCGTTAGTGATGCCCTGCACACCCTGGGTGATGTGGTGGGACTGCCCCTGGGCTGGAGAGCGGATCGGCTAAGCCACCAGCCGCCCCGAGGCCGCTTCACCTAGGGCTTTGGCCGCAGCCACCTAGGGTCCCTGATCAACGGCTCGCTTACCTTGCTGGCCGTGCCCGTGGCGATGTTGCTTAGTGCCCTACTGGTGGGAGCGAGTGGCTGGCTCTGGCTCGATGCACTCACGGCAATCGCCGTCGGTGGCGTTGTATGGCCAGCGCCTGGGGATTACTGAAGGAAGCCCTGGCCATGAGCCTTGATGCCGTGCCAGCGGGGATTGATCTGACGTCGATTGAGGCCACTCTTCTGGCCCTGCCCGGCACTCTGGAGGTGTAGTCCTTGCCTATTTGGGGATCAGCAGTTCGCGATCGGCTCTTACCGCTGCCTGCTGCGGCTGGAGTAAACCCCTTACGACGGGAATGCCGTGTTGCAGTTGGCTCAGGAGCGGCCTAATGCCCTCGGGATTGACCAGGTCACCCTGCAGGTTGAGACAGCAGTGATCAAAACGACACCCAATACGAAAAGAAGTGTACGGAGAAAATATTTAACAAAAACATTCGCAGGGAAACATCACAAAGTCCATATCAAATATAACTAATTCAGAAAGAGGACCGCCCTAAAGCCTCTTCAAGGCAAGTACATCGACGAAAACGCAAGAAAAAGACCAAGAGACAAGGCACCATGCAAATACGGGCGCAACTCAACTTTCAAAAAGTGGAACCAAAGAAACAATCAAAAAAAAATTTAGAGAAGCAACACCAAGGCACGGCACAAGGGCGACATCAACCAAGAAGCAAAAGGCGCAATCCGTTCAACAACATCAACGAATAACGAGAGACTGCAAAGAGCAAACGCCCCAATAAGGGGCGAACCAATCCAAGCGGCGATTAAATCAACAGATTAACAGCAAACAGTGAGCAAATAGTTAATTTGAGCCAACAATCCAGATCACCCCAGAAATTGATTCCTGCCTCTCTTTTCCTAAAGGCAAAGCCGGTTGCGGCGAACAAGCTGAGGTGGGTGCCTTTTATTGGACAGTTCTGGTCCCTGACATCGTTAACTTCGGGCGGGAGGAACAGGGTTCGGTATCAGTGTAGACCTCATGGGGAGTTCTGACTCCCAGGGAGCTGTGGGGCCTTACATGGCAATACCTCCCTAGGAAGCGGGCGAGGCTGATCTCAGCCTCCCAGCCATCGCTGTAGGCACGCAGGTAGACCTCCTCGTACTTGACTGTGCGCCACAGCCGTTCAACGAGGATGTTGTCGTAACAGCGCTTCCTTCCTGACCAGCTGATCTTGATCTTCTCGGCCTGCAGCTTGGCCACGAAGTCGGATGAGGTGAACTGACATCCTTGATCGGAGTGGAAGATCCCTGGCTTGCGGCCACCCTCCAACGCCATCTCAAGGGCATCCAGACAGAACTCCGTGTCAAGGCTGTTGGAGAGCTTCCAGCTGAGTATATTCCTGGAGAAGAGATCAACAATCGCCACCAGGTAGAGGAAGCCTTTCCGCATCGGGATGTAGGTGATATCGGTGGCCCACACCTGATCCACTGCCGTGACCATGCTGAGATCCACCAGGCAGGTGAATCGCACGGATGGATGACCAGGGACCGTGGTGCGCGGTTTCTGGTAGATCGCCCGTAAACCCATGCGCTGCATGAGGTTTCGTACTCGGTCAC
>CAMCMT010000005.1 GCA_945875915.1 Synechococcus sp. UW140
GCCGGGCGATCGCCCGCCAGCCGGCCGTGTTCCTGATGGATGAACCGCTCAGCAACCTCGATGCCAAGTTGCGCGGAGGCACCCGCAGCCAGATCGTCGAGCTGCAGCGCCGGCTCGGCACCACAACGATCTACGTGACCCACGACCAGGTGGAGGCCATGACCATGGGCCACCGGATTGCGGTGCTCAACCGGGGCCAGCTGCAGCAGCTCGGCACGCCCCTGGAGCTCTATCGCTGGCCCGCCAACACCTTCGTGGCCCAGTTCATTGGCAGCCCGGCCATGAACCTGCTGCCCGTCACCGCCGTCGGCGGTGCCCAGCTGCAGCTGGAGGGCCGCCGCTTCCTGGTGGAAGGCCCCATGGGCGCCGCCCTGGCCCAGTGGCAGGAGCGGGGCAACCCGGAGGGCCTCAGCGCCGGTCTGCGGCCCGAACACCTGCGGCTCGGGCCCTCCACCAACCGCAACCTCAGCGCCGAGGTGACCCACTGCGAAGCCCTCGGCAATGAACAGCTGGTGAGCTGCCGCCTGCTGGAGGGCAGCCACCTGGTGCAGGTGCGCGCCGAACCCGACCAGCAGCTGGTGCCAGGCCAAACGGTGCACCTGGAGGTGCAGGCCGAGGGTTGGCGCCTGTTTGACGGATCTGGCCTGGCCCTGCCCCAGGTGTCAGCGCCCACGACGGCGGGGCCGGAACCGGTGCTGCCCAAGCTGGGCTGACGCGTTTCCAGGGGCTTGGGCAAGCAGGGGGTAGGCCAGCCAGCCGGTTCAGCCAACCCTCATTTCACCCAGACCACACTGCAGCCCTGGCCGCCATCGCCCTGGTCAGCGTCGCTGACCCGCTCCACGTAGGGCACGGTGGCCAGCCAGTCGCGTAGGCCCCGCTTGAGCTTGCCGGTGCCGATGCCATGGATCACCCAGAGGGGGCCATTGGCGTTGCGCAGCCGTTCCTCCAGGGCCGATTCGGCCTCATGCACCCGCAGGCCCCGCACATCGACGGTGTTGCCCTCGGTGCGCACCTCGGGGCCCCGGCTGGCCAGATTGCGGCGGCTGCGCACCTGCACCACCGGCTGGGGCGGCTCGGGCGGCGCCGGTTTTTCGCCCTGGAGCCCCTCGATCGCCGCCAGTTCCACCGTGAGGCGCAACACGCCGCAGCGGACCGTGAGCTCGAGGCCATCGGCGCTAATCGCCAGCACCTGGGCCGCCTTGCCCAGGGCCAGCAGCCGGATGCGCTCGCCCACCACGGGACGCCAGCCGCGGTGGTCGCGGCGCTCGGGCTTGGGGCGGTGGTCCTGCTCGAGCTGCTTGAGTTTCTGGCCCGCCTGGCGGGCCGTTTCACCGGAGGCCTCCCCCTGGCGCAGGCGACGGATGATCCGGCGCACCTCTTTTTGGCCATCGCGGATCGAATGCTCAAGGGCCTGGCGCCGTTGCTCCTGCAGCTCGGCCGACTGGTCGCTCTGCTGCTGCCAGCGCTCCAGTAACTCCTCATGCAGAAGCTCGGTGCGGGCCAGCAGGGCCGCCGCCTCCTCGGCCGCCTCCTGTTGGCGCTGGCGCTGGGCCTCCAGGCCGGCGATCACCTGGTTGAGCTCCCCCTCGCCCCGCGGCGCCAACAGCAGCTGGGCCTGGTCAAGCACGGCACCCTCGAGACCGAGGCGGTTGGCGATCGCTAGGGCATTGCTGCGGCCCGGGATGCCCCAGAGCAGGTGGTAGGTGGGCGAGAGGGTGGCGACATCGAAGGCCACCGAGGCATTTTCAAAGCGGGAATCGTGGTATTTGAGCGCCTTGAGCTCGCCGAAGTGGGTGGTGGCGATCGTGAGCCGGGCCCGCTCGGCCAGGTGGCGCAACAGGGCGATCGCCAGGGCCGTGCCTTCGGTGGGATCGGTGCCAGCACCCACCTCATCGAGCAACACCAGGCAGGCGCCAGCGCTGGCTTCGCTCGGCAGGGCGGCCAGGATCCGGGCGATGCGGCGCACGTGGCCGCTGAAGGTGGAGAGGTTTTGCTGCAGCGACTGCTCATCACCGATATCGGCCAGCACCAGCTCGCACCAGGGCACCGAGGGGGTGCCGCTGCAGGGCAAAAACAGGCCGGCGCGGGCCATCAAGGCCGCCAGGCCCACGCTTTTGAGCGTGACGGTTTTGCCGCCCGTGTTGGGGCCGGTGATCGCCACCACCCGCAGCTCTGGACCCACCAGCACACTCACCGGCACCACCCCATGGCCGCCCTGGCGGCGCTCCTGCCAGAGCAGCAGGGGATGGCGCAGGCCCTCGAGCCGGATCGGGGTACCGGGATCAGCTTCGAGCTCGGGGCGCACAGCGTTTAAGGCCTGGCCGTAGCGGGCCCGGGCCAGGGCGAAATCCAGCTGCACCAGCACCGCCTGGAGGTGGCTGAGGGCCGGCTGCTCGGCGCCCACCAGGCCGCTGAGCTCCAGCAACACCTCCTGCTCCTGCTCCCGTTCCTTGCCGGCCAGCACCCCGATCCGGTTGCCCAAGGCGATCACGGCCTGGGGCTCGATGAACACCGTGCTGCCGGAGGCGGAGCTGTCGTGGACCAGGCCCGCCAGCTGGGAGGCGGCCCCGGCCTTGACCGCCAGCACGGGCCGGCCGTTGCGCTCGGACACGACCGTGTCCTGGAGCAGGGAATTGTGGCGGCGGATCAGCTCCTGCAGGCGCTCGCGCCTCTCCGAGCGGGCGGCGGCCAGCTGGCGGCGCAGCTCGGCCAGGGGGGCGCTAGCCCGATCGGCCACCCGGCCCCCCTCCTCCAAACAGAAGCGCAGCCGTTGCTCCAACTCGGGCAGGGTGCGCAGGTCCGCCACCAGGGCCGTAGTCACGGGCCGGATCGTGGCGTCTTCGATCTGGCGGCGCAGGCGCCGGGCCGCCGCCAGGGTGGTGGCCACGGCCAGCAGGGCCAGGCCCGAGGCGGTGCCGCCCTTGGCGCAGAAGAGCAGGGTGTCGCCCAGGTCGGCCACCCCCTGAAACGACAACCCCCCCTCACTGAGGCCATCGAGGCCGACCAACTCGGTGGTTTCGCCCAGGCGCCGGCGGCTCTCCTCAAGGTCGGCGCCCAGGGGCAGGCGGGCACAGAGGGCTCCACCGGCGGTAGTACTGGCAAAGCTGGCTAGGTGCTCCCCCAGCCTGGGCCATTCCAGGAGCTCCAGGGCTTCACGGCCGATGGGCTGGTCCATCCCGGCCGGCTGCGAAGCCCTGGTGTCAGGGGCCAAGTCAGTCGCCCCGGCGGGGAGCTCGGAGGGCAGCAGGGAAGGAACCAGGGGAAGCACGAAGCAAGCGGCCTGAGGCGGCGGGAAACGGGGGTTGGGGCTTAAAGCATCAGCGGGCGCCTAGGACCGGTTCGAGCCGATGCCGGCCGCGGGCTCGTAGAGCAGCTCCAACCAGTTGCCCTCGGGATCCTGGAGATAAAACGAGGCCGTGCCGTCGCGGTGGTCGTGGAGCTCCCCTACAGGCACCCCGGCGGCCTGGAGCCGGGCGTGCTCGGCCTCCACCTGCTCGCGGCTAGAGAAATGGAAGGCGAAATGGGGGCCGGCGGCCTTGTACTCGGGGCTGAGCAGAGCGATGCCATCGCCGCCGCCGGGGCGCTGCAGGTAGGCCCAATCGCTGGCATCCCAGGTGAGCTCCAAACCCATGGAACCGTAGAAGCGCTTGGCCCGCTCCATGTCCTGCACCCGCAGGGCCACGTGTCCCAACCAGGATTGCCGGCCCGCTGGGCGGGCCGCTGGATCGCTGCCGGCCGGTGAGGTGCCGTCCACCCATTGCTCGTCTGCCGCCATGGTGACCCTGCCGTTGCGCTAGGGCCATTCTTGACTGCAACAGGCCCTGCCGTGGCTGCGGAGCCAAGGCAGGCCGGCCCTGGTGCCTGGGGCGCGGTGCATTAGGGCTTGGGCCCTTCGCTACTGGCAAGGGCGGTGCGGGCCAGGCAACCGATCGAGAAGCAGATCAGGCCACCGCCGAGCAGGTTCCAGGGGGTGGGGACGCCACCATCGCGCACCTTCGTGACCAGCAGCAGCAGCACTGCCGCCCCCAGCAAGGGCAGGCTTACCAGCTTGAGCAGACCACTGCGGCTCATCGGCGCCGCTGGGTCAGGGCCCAGGAGGTCTTGCAGACGCAGCCAATCGAAAAACAGATGGCGGCGCTACCCAGCAGGCCCCAGCCAGCGCCCCGGGTCGCCCCATCGCCATCGAGCAGCAGGCGCAGGGCCAGCACGCTGATCAAGCTGGACGCCACCCAGGGGCCATAGACCCAGCCGACAAAAAACTCGCCGCGGCGTTGGCGCCCGTAAGTCCCCGGTGAAGGGGGCGCTGGCAAATCCTGGGGGGGCGTGCTCACCCCTCGGCCAGCCAGGTGGCCGCATCACAAGCGTGGTAGGTGAGGATCAAATTGGCCCCGGCCCGTTTGAAACAAAGCAGGGTTTCCAGCACAATCGACCGTTCATCAATCCAGCCCCGTTCGGCCGCCGCCTTCACCATCGAATATTCGCCGCTCACGTTGTAGGCCGCGATCGGCAATTCGGTTTCGCCGCGCAGGCGATGGATGATATCGAGATAGGCCAGGCCGGGCTTCACCATCAAAATGTCGGCGCCTTCCTGCTCATCAAGCAGGGCCTCGGTGAGGCATTCGCGGCCATTGGCCGGATCCATTTGATAAGTGGATTTATCCTTAGGGATCGGCTTGCCAGCCACGGCCCGGGGGGCCGAATCGAGGGCTTCGCGGAAAGGACCGTAATAGGCCGAAGCGTATTTAGCGGTGTAACTGATAATGCCCACATGCTCGAAACCCTCCCCATCGAGGGCTTCGCGAATCGCCCCAACCCGGCCATCCATCATGTCGCTGGGGCCGATCAGGTCGGCGCCGGCCTTGGCCTGGGCCACGGCCTGGCGGCAGAGGATTTCCACGGTTTCATCGTTAAGCACGATCCCTTCGGCACTGACGATGCCGTCATGGCCATCGCAGGAATAGGGATCGAGGGCCACATCGGTCATGATCATCATGCTGGGGTAGGCCACCTTGATGCGCCGGATCGCCCTAGGAATCAGGCCGCCTTCGTTGAAAGATTCGGCGCCATCTTCGGTTTTGAGCCCATCGGCCACCTTGGGGAAAAGCACCACGCAGCGGATACCCAAGCCCCAGGCGCGACCCACCTCCTGCACCAGCCCTTCCAGGCTCCAGCGCTGGGCGCCGGGCATGGCACTAATCGGCTCGTTGGTCGCACCCTCGTGCACAAACAGGGGGTAGATGAAATCGGCGGCACGGAGCTGGTGCTCCCGAACCATGGCCCGCAGGGCTGGCGTGCGCCGCATCCGGCGGGGGCGGTAGGTGAGCTCCATGGCGGACTTCAAGCTGGAAGGATCCTACGAAGCCAGCCTGGCTGCAGCGGTCTGCCCCAATTCAGAGGCGTGCCTGCTCGATCCAGTCGACGCGGGGATCGACGCGGCGCTCGGCGCGCAGTTGCTCGAGCAGTTGGCGCTCCGCCTCGCTGAAACTGGGGGGTAGGCGCAGGCTGAGGCTCAGCAGCAGGTCACCGCGGCCGTCCTTGATCGGCCAGCCCTTGCCCTTGAGCCGCAGGCTGCGGCCCGGCTCCATACCGGCAGGCACCTGCACGGTGGCTTCGCCATCGGGGGTGGCCACCCGCACTTCACCGCCGAGGGCCAGTTCATCGAGGCTGAGCGGCAGTTCGGCCCGCAACAGGTCGCCATCCAGGCTCCAAACGGGATGGTCGAGCAGCTTGAGGTTGAGGTAGAGGTCGCCGCGGCGGCCGGTGCCGGGCTGGAGGTTGCCCTTGCCCTTGAGCCGCAGGCGGCTGCCGGTTTTCACCCCCGGCGGAATCCGTACCTGCACCCGCTCCTCATTGACGGCCAGGGTGCGCTCGCAGCCCCGAAAGGCATCGGCAAAACTAAGGCTGATGCTGGCTTCGGCATCGAGGTTAAGGGGCGCACGCCCGGCCCCAGCCGCACCTCCCGGGAACCCCCCGGGGAAGCCGGAAGAGAAGCCAAACCCGCCAGGGGCGCCGCCAAAACCAGCGCTGGTGGGCCCGCCGCCACCGCCAAAACGGCCCAGCAGGTCGTTGATGAAGTCGTCGAAGTTGCCGTAGCGGCCAAAATCAACATCGGCGCCACCGCTGGCCCCGCCAGCCTGGTTCCAGTACTGGCCAAATTGTTCGTAGCGGCGGCGCTTGTCGGAATCGGAGAGCACCTCGTAGGCCTCGCTGATCTCCTTGAACTTGGCCTCCGCCTCCTTGTTATTAGGATTGACATCTGGGTGGTACTCGCGGGCCAGCTTGCGGAAGGCCCGCTTCACCGCATCGGCATCGGCGCCCCGCTCGAGGCCCAGCACCTTGAAGTAATCGCGATATCCACTGGCTCCCATCGCGGTGTCGGGGGTGAGAGGTCAATGGCCCTCCCACTCTCCCAGTTGAAACGCCGAGCCGGAGCGCCGCCATGGGCGGAAGGCCGAACGGGACGGCCGCGGCTGGGCTTCCGCCCTGGGAACCGAGCCGCGGCCGCCCTAGCCTCCAAGCAGGATGACTAGCCGCCATGGCCTTCGCAGCCCGCCCAGCCCTAGAAGCCCCTATGTCTGCGGGCAAAGACCACCATCGAGGTTGGCGATCGGCGCTGCTGGTGGGCGTCACCACCGCCCTGATTGGTGCGTCAATCGGCTTCCATGCTCCCGCCCGCAGCGCCCCGGCCGCCAGCCAGGCCTTGGCCGCAGCCGGAGGCACGGAGCTCAGCACCCCTAACCAAAACCAACTAGCCCTAGTCGAACTCCTGCGCCGCAAGGGAGTGGTGTTCTACGGCGCCTGGTGGTGTGGCCATTGCAACCACCAAAAGAGCCTGTTCGGCGCCGAAGCGGCCAGCAAGTTGCCCTACGTGGAATGCGATAAGGACGATCCCGGCCGCCTGCGCTGCCAAACGGCCAAGGTTCGGGCCTTTCCCACTTGGGATTACAAGGGGGAGCGCCGCGAAGGGGTGCTGGAGCTCGAGGAGCTCAGAATCTGGGTGGGTGGCCCTAAGGGGGCAACCAACCGCTCCCCCAAGGGCTCACAAACTTGACAGGCCGCTGAGGGCCAGCCGCAGGCCACAGCCCTGGAACAGAGCGTTACTGAACTGCAGCTGGTGCGCCTGGGTCAAGCCATTGAGCCGCTCCACTCACCACTAGTAAAAGGTGTGGCGCCAGGGGGTGGCCATGGGCCGCCGACCTCTACTGAGGGCCCCTTGCCCTGGCTCCTTGGTGATGGGCCCTGCACTGGAGTCCAGCCCTGGCCTGGATTGCCGCTGGAGCCGCCATGCAGGAGCTCCACGCCGAGCCCCAGCAACACCAGGGCCAGCCCAACCCAAAAGACCTCCACCACCGCCGAACCGAGCCCAAACCACCAGCCCGCATGCAGCCCCGAGCCGCTGCGCGTCACCGTGAGGATCTGGGCCACCAAGACCAGGGGACACATGGCCGAGCCAAGGGCCATCGCCAGGATCGCCAGGGCAGCGGCCTAAAACGACGGCGCCGGAGCCAGGGCCTGGACGCCGAGGGTGGCCATCAAAAGGGCCCTTCCAGGCCCCATGGATCATTTGGGTGATAAGGCTGATCTCACCCCATCTCCCTAACTAAGTCAGGCAGCCACAGGGGCGGCTTGACGGGAGAAACGAACGATGTTGTTCGCTGTTACGTGTGTGCTCTTACCGAGCAGGCTTCAGTCACCCTCCTCATGCCCCGTCGAAACCATTGCAGCCCCTGAAGGTCCCAGCCCGGGGGCTGGGAGGGCGCCCCACCGAATAGGCGGGGGGCAATGGAGCTGAGCGGAATCGAACCGCTGTCCGAAACATTGGTGTGGACCACCTAGTCCGGCCGAAACCGGACCCCTGCATTGTGACAGCAGAGGATGGCCTGACGCCGCCTGGTCCGAGTGGGCATCCCCGAACAGTTCCAGGCCGCCCCGGCCCGGACCGAATCCTTTGCCTGCATCGCCGCCGTGCCCTCGGGCCTGGAGGAGAGCGCCGCCGCTGAACTGGTGGCCCTCGGCGCCCAGGCCGTGCGGCCCCTGCGCCGGGCCGTGGCCCTTCAGGCCGATCTAGCCTGCTTCTATCGGCTGCACCTTTGTGCCCGCCTGCCGTTTCGGATCCTGCGCCAGCTGGCCCGCTTCCCCTGTCGCTCGCGCCAGGACCTCTACGCAGGTGTGCAACAGGCGGCTGACTGGCAACGCTGGCTGCCGCCCGAGACCCGCCTCCGCGTCGACAGCACCGGCACCGCCCCGGGGCTGAGCCACAGCCACTACAGCGCCCTGGAGGTGAAAAACGCCCTGGTGGACTGGCAGCGCCAGCACTGGGGCGAACGCTCCTCGGTGGATCTGGAGGATCCCGATCTCGCCCTCCATCTGCATCTCGGTGGCGAGGGGGCCGTGCTCAGCCTCGATGGCAGCGGCGGCAGCCTGCATCGGCGCGGCTACCGGGCCGCCATGGGCCTGGCCCCCCTCAAGGAGAACCTGGCCGCCGGGCTCGTGGCCCTCACCGGCTGGGACGGGTCGGTGCCCCTGGCCGATCCCCTCTGCGGCTCCGGCACCCTGCTAATCGAGGCCGCCTGCTGGGCCCTGGGCCGGGCCCCTGGGCTCGGGCGTTCCTTTGGCTTTGAGCGCTGGCCCGATTTCGATCCGCTGCTCTGGCAGCAGGAACGCCAGGCCGCCTTGGCCCTCGATCGCTCTGGCCAAGAGCAAGCCGCCTGGGAAGGGCACTCCCTGGCCGATGGCCGGCCCCTGGCGCCGATCGTGGGGCTGGAGCAGGATCTGGCCGTGCTTGAGCAGGCCAAAAGCAACTGCCAGGCCGCCGCAGTCGCCGGGGCAATTGCCCTGCAGCTGGGCGACTGCCGCGACTTTCAACCGCCGGCGGGCCCGGGGATCCTGGTCTGCAACCCGCCCTACGGCGAACGGCTGGGCCAAAAGGACGAGCTTGAAGCCCTCTACGCCGACCTGGGCGCCATGGTCAAGCAGCGCTGCAGCGGCTGGACCCTGTGGCTCTTGAGTGGCAACCCGGAACTCACCGGCGCCCTGCGCATGAAAGCCAGCCGCCGGGTACCGATCAACAACGGCGGCATCGACTGCCGCTGGCTCCAATACGAACTGCGCTGAAGCTCACCCCTGATCTCGCCTAACGCCCCAACAGGGCCCGGGTGGTTTTGGTGATGCCGGCCGTGGTCTGAGGCAGGTAGGGGCCCTTGGTGAGCTGGCCGCCGATGCGCAAAAACAGGCCCGCAAACACCAGATCAATGGCGCCCACCGCCAGGGACGCCTGGATCCAGCCCAAGCTCCAGGCGCCCTGGATCCAGAGCAGCAGGGCCACTTCAGCGGCGATCAGGGCCAGGGTCACCAAGCCCAGCCCAGCCGCCAGCAGCAGCAGACCACTAATCAGGCGCCGCTTTTCCCGGTCGGCCTCCTGGAGGGCGATGCGCACATGCAGATCCATCACCGAGCCCACCAGGGCCGCCACCCGGCCGGCGGCCTGGCGGGGCAAGCCGGCACCGGCCTGGCCCCGCTGGTTAGCCGCCTCGGCGCTGGCCTGGTCCCTGGCGGTGTCCTTGGTGGAGCTCATGCGGAACGGCGGCCCGAGGCCAGTAACAAGCCGGCCAGCAGACCCACACCGGCGGCAATGCCCAGGGCCAGCAAGGGCTGCTCCCGCACCGGTTTTTCGATCTTGGGGCGCAGGTTGCTGTTGAGCTCATCGAGCAGGCCTTCGAGCTGCTCCTCCAGGGGCCGCAGGGAATCGGCTAGCCGGCTGGCCTGGTCACCTGTCACCGCCACGAGTTCCAGCAGCTGGGCCTGCACACCGCTGCTGGTGCGGCCGGTCTGCTCGGCAATCACCTCCACCACATGCTCGAAGCTGCCGCGGGTGGCCTCCAGGGCAGAGCGGGCAACGCCGGGCCATTCCTTCAAGATGAGGGGGAGCAAGCTCTCGAAGCGCTCGCGAAATTGGGCCCCAGACGCCGCCTTGGGATCGTGCTCGGACTCCAGTTCCATGGATCGGCTCGCAGGCAGGGGGTTGGGCCCAACTTAGGGAGGCCCCTTGCCCCTGTCAGCGCTTCAGCTAGATTTGACGAGCTCGGCGCACGGGCCTGTTGGTTCACATCAATCAGGTCGAGCTCACCCATTTCAAATCCTTCGGCGGTTCGATCACCATCCCGCTGGAGGAAGGGTTCACGGTCGTAACCGGCCCCAACGGTTCGGGCAAAAGCAACATCCTCGATGGGGTGCTCTTTTGTTTGGGCTTGGCCAATAGCCGCGGCATGCGGGCCGAACGGCTGCCCGATTTGGTTAATAGCGCCATGCTCAAGGAGGGGCGCGCCGCCGAGACGGTCGTCACCGTGCGTTTCGACCTCACTGATTGGCAGCCCGACGAAGCCGAGGCCGGGCTGGAGCCCCCCCTGGAGGGTCCCTGGATCCGCCAGGGCCAGAGCCATTGGAGCGTGACCCGGCGGCTGCGGGTGGCCCCGGGTGGCACCTACAGCAGCACCTACAGCGCCGATGGCGTGACCTGCAACCTGCAGCAGTTGCAAACCCAGTTGCGCCGCCTGAGGGTCGATCCCGAGGGCAGCAACGTGGTGATGCAGGGGGATGTCACCCGGATTGTGTCGATGGGGGCCAAGGATCGCCGCGGCCTGATCGATGAGCTCGCCGGGGTTGCCCTGTTTGACAGCCGCATCGACCAGGCCCGCTCCAAGCTCGAGGACGTTCAGGAGCGCGAGGAACGCTGCCGCATCGTTGAGCAGGAGTTGCTGGTGGGTCGCCAGAAACTTGAGCGCGACTGCACCAAGGCCCGCACCTACCAGCAGCTGCGCGACCGGCTCCATCTCGGCCGCCTGCAGGAACAGGTGCTTGGTTTTGAGGTCGCCCAGGAGCAGCTGGTCGGCCTGCGCCGCCGCCAGGGGAGCCTCAGCCAGAAGGAAAGCGAAGACCGCAACGCCGTCGCCGCCGCCCAGACGGCCCTGGTCGTGGGGCAACAGGAGCTGGACGCCCTGCAGGCGGAAGTCAAGGCCCTGGGCGAAGACAGCCTGCTGGCGGTCCAGGCCGAACTGGCTGGGCTGGAGGCCAGTGACCGCGAACTGGCCCGCCAGGCCGAACGGCACCAGAGCCGGGCCGAGGAGTTGCAACGCCAGCGCCACGGGCTAGCCCACCAGCAAGGGGAGCTGCGCTCCCAACAACAGGCCCTCGGCGGAGCGGACGACGGCACCGCCGCCCTGGCCCAGGCCGAAGCCGATTGCCGGGCCGCCGAAGCGGCGGTGGAGCTCTCGCGGCGGCGCCTCGGCGAAGTGGCCGGCCGCTCCGGCAGCTGGCTGGAGGAGCAGAAACAACGCAGCCGCCAGCGCCAGGAGCTCCAGGCCCAGCTAGCCCCGCTGGTGGCCGAAGAGCAACAACTCAGCGAGCGCTTGCGCCAGGACCAGGAACGGTTGCGGGAACTGGGCGAGCAGCTGCAGCAGGAGACCGGCCAGAGCCAGGGGGTGCAGGCCGCCCTGGTGACCCTGGAGGCGGAATGGCAGCAGCTGCTCACCAGCCTGGAGCGTCAAAAACAGCGCTTTAGCGAGCTGGTGGAGGCCCTGGCCCTGCAGCAACGCACCCGCAGCCGCCTGGAGCAGGAACAGGCCCAGCTGGAACGGGAGATCGCCCGCCTGGAATCCCGGCGCGAAGCCCTGCAGGAAAGCCGCGGCACCGGCGCCCTGCGCCTACTGCTGGAAGCGGGCCTCGAGGGCATCCATGGGCCGGTCGCCCAGCTCGGTGAGGTCGGCGAGCCCCACCGCCTGGCCCTGGAGGTAGCCGCCGGCGCCCGGCTTGGCCAGGTGGTGGTCGATGACGACCGCATCGCCGCCCGGGCGATCGAACTGCTCAAGAGCCGCCGCGCCGGCCGGCTCACCTTCCTGCCCCTGAACAAAATCCGCGGCGGCGGCAGTGGGGGCAGCTCCAGTGCCAGCGCCGCCTTCGAACGGGGCGCAGGCGCCGGGCGCCCGGCCGGCGGCGAGGGCCTAATCGGCCGGGCCGTGGAGCTGGTCCGCCATGAGGCCATCTACGGCGAGGTGTTCCGCTACGTCTTTGGCGACACCCTGGTGTTCCGCGACCTGGCCAGCGCCCGCCGCGAACTGGGGCGCTCCCGGGCCGTGACCCTCGATGGCGAATTGCTGGAGAAAAGCGGCGCCATGACCGGCGGCAGCATCCAGCAACGCAGCAACCAGCTGAGCTTTGGCGTCAGCCGAGACGACGACGAGGCCGAACCCCTGCGCCGGCGCCTGCTGGAGCTGGGCGACACCCTCGTGGCCAGCCGCCGCCAGGAGGCCGCCCTAGCCAAAGAGCTGGAGGAGCTGCGGCCCCAACTGGGCCAGCTCGAGCAGCGCCGCGCCGCCCTGGAGGCCGAACGGGCGGCCGCCCAGCGCTCCCATGCCCCCCTGCTGGAGCGCCACCAGCAGATCGCCGCCCGCCTCACCAGCCTCCAGGCCAGCCTGGCCAGCGATGGCGCACGGCAGGCCACCATCGCTGACCTGCTCAAGCCCCTGCGCGCCGAGCTGGAGGCCCTTGAACAAAGCGAAGCCGAGGCCCGTTCCTCCGGCGATAGCGACCGCTGGCAGGGCCTGCAGCAGGACCTGGAAGCCGCCGACCGGGGCCTGAGCGAGGCGCGCCTGCGCAGCGATGGCCTGCTCACGGCCCAAAGGGAACGCAGCCTCAGCGCCGGGCGGCTCCAGAGCCAGCTCGATGCCCTGGCCAGCGACGAACAGCGGCTGGTGGTGGCGGTGCAGGCCCTGGTGGCTGAACGCAACCAGTGGAAACAACAGCAGCAGGCTGACCAGGAGAAGCGCAGCCAGCTGGAAGCACGCCAAAAGGACCTACAGGAGCGTTTCGGCGCCCGCCGCCGGGCCAGGGATGAAGCCGAAGGCCGGCTCTCTCTGCAGCGCCAGGCCCTGCAACAACAGCAATGGGAACTGGAGCGCCTGGGTGAAGAGCGCCTGGCCCTAGCCGAGCAGGAACGCAGCTCGGCCCTAAGGCTGGAGCAACTGGCCCGCGAGCTGCCCGAGCCCCGTCCCGAGATTCCGGAGGAGGTGCGGCTGGCGGGGCTGGAGACCCTGCAACAGGAGCTGCGCAGCCTGCAGCAGCGCATGGAAGCGCTTGAGCCGGTGAACATGCTCGCCCTGGAGGAACTGGAGCAGCTCGTGGTGCGTCTGGCCGACCTGGAGGAACGGCTCGATGTGCTGTGCAAGGAGCGCGAAGAGCTGCTGTTGCGGATCGAAACCGTGGCCACCCTGCGCCAGGAGGCCTTTCTGGAGGCCTACCAGGCGGTGGATGGCCACTTCCGCCAGATCTTCGCCGGCCTCTCCGATGGCGAAGGCCATCTCCAACTCGAAAACCCCGAGCAGCCCCTAGAAGGCGGCCTCACCCTGGTGGCCCATCCCAAGGGCAAGGCCGTTCGGCGCCTGGCCTCGATGTCGGGGGGCGAAAAATCGCTGACGGCCCTGAGCTTTCTGTTCGCCTTGCAACGCTTCCGCCCTTCGCCCTTCTATGCCCTCGATGAGGTGGACAGCTTCCTCGATGGCGTCAACGTGGAACGGTTGGCAGGCCTGATTGCCAGCCAGGCCCAGGCCGCCCAGTTCATGGTGGTCAGCCACCGCCGGCCGATGATTTCTGCCGCTACCCGCACGATTGGGGTGACCCAGGCCCGCGGCGCCCACACCCAGGTGGTGGGCCTGCCCCCGGCCGCCTAGGGGGCCCGCAAGCAGTCGCTAGGCCAGGGGCCACCAGGGCAGCAGGCCAAGAGCTTTGCGCCACAATGGCTTGATGACAACAACGCCCCCTGGCACGCCCGCCGGCACCCCACCCCCCAGCGACCGGCTCTGGCTGCGGTCGGAACTGATGGGGACCCAGGTGATCACCCGCGACACCGGCCGGCGCCTCGGCGTCGTCGGCGAAGTGGTGGTGGATATCGACCGGCGCGAGGTGGTGGCCCTGGGCCTGCGCGATAACCCCCTGACCCGCTTCCTGCCGGGGCTGCCCCGCTGGATGCCCCTGGAGAGCATCCGCCAGGTGGGCGATGTGATTTTGGTGGATTCGGCCGATTCCCTCTCCGAAGGTTTCAATCCGGAGCGCTACAGCAAGGTGATCAATTGCCAGGTGATCACCGAATCGGGCGAAGTGCTGGGCCGGGTCTTGGGCTTCAGCTTTGACATCGAAACCGGCGATCTCACCACCTTGGTGCTCGGCGCCTTGGGCGTGCCCCTGCTGGGCGAAGGGGTGCTCAGCACCTGGGAACTGGCCCTGGAGGAGGTGGTGAGCAGTGGCCCCGATCGAATCATTGTGTACGAAGGTGCCGAGGAGAAGCTCAAACAGCTCGGCACGGGCCTGCTGGAAAAACTGGGCATCGGTGGGCCCAGCTGGGAGCAGGAGGAACGGGAGCGCTATCGCCTCAACATGGTTCCAGTGGAAAACCAGCTCGCCGCCGGCTTGCCCGCCGCTAGAGAACAGCGCCTCATCCAGCCGACCACCAGCCGGGTGGTGGAGCCCGAGGCCGAACTCGATTACATCGAAGTAGACCGCCGCTCCCAGGAACCCCTGCGCCAACGCCTCTACCTCGATGAGGAGGACGAGCGCTATAACCGGGAGGGCTACGGGGGCGAACGGGGTGGTTCTGGGCGCTTTGAACCCGATAGACCTAGCTCCGATCGACCTAGCTCCGATCGTTTTGAGCTGGAACGTCCTGACCCGGAACGATTTGAGAGCGAACGCGGTAGCGGAGAACGGCTCGAATCTGAGCGGTTTGACACCAACCCCCGGCCAGGAGATCGGGGTGGACGGGATCCCTATCCAGCCGAGCAACCAGCTCCCCGGCAGCGCTTCGAGCCCCAGGCCTACGACCAGACCCCGATTGGCCGCGAGCCGGTTGGGCAAGAGCCTTCCTATCGGGCCGCGTCTCCCTTGTCCGAGCGCCGCTATCGCCGCACCCAGGAACCCCTTGACGTCGAACCCCTCGACGATGGTGAGCCCCTACCCAGGAGTCGCAGGGACTTCAACGATCCTTGGTGAAGCCCAAGGCCCTTGTTGCTTCTTAAGGGTGCAACGCCGCCGAAGCCTCCTCAACCCTCGGGATCAAACGCCAGGGAAGCCGAATTCACGCAGTAACGCAGACCTGTCGGCTGGGGACCGTCGTTGAACACATGGCCCAGGTGGGCGTCGCAGGTAGCGCACTTGATCTCGGTGCGCACCATGCCGTGGCTGCGGTCGCTGATTGTGGAGATCGCGCCTGGGTGGGCCCCTTCCCAGAAGCTGGGCCAGCCAGAGCCCGATTCAAATTTTGTGGCTGAGCCGAACAGCTCGGTGCCGCAACAGACGCAGTTGTAGGTGCCCTTGGCCTTGTTGTTCCAGTAGATGCCGCTGAAGGCCCGTTCGGTGCCGCCCTGGCGGGCCACCTGGAATTGCTCGGGGGTGAGGCGCTCGCGCCAGTCCTGCTCCGTGAGGGGCTGCTCCAGGCCGTTAGCGGGGGCCTGGCTGGTGGAATCGCTCATCGGGACCGCTGCAATCGGTTGCGTCACCGCAGGCTAATCAGCCTGGTAGGGAGCTGGAGCGGCCGGCAGGGGACCTGGGCCCAGGGCCAGGCGACAGCAGCAGCTGGCGCACTAGGGCCGCCAGGGCCGCCACGGCCCCTGGCTGGCCCCGCAGGCTGCGGAGGTCCTCGCGCATTCCCTCCAGCCGCTGGGGCTGGTCAAGCCAGTCGGCCGCCTCCTGGGCAATCGCCGCCGGGGTGAGGCTGCCGACCCGCTCCGGCACCACCATGCGGCCCGCTGAGATGTTGGGCCAAGCCAAAAAGCCGTGGTTGCGCATCCGCCACGCCGTCAGGGCCGCCCCCAGCAACCAGCGCAGCAAGGGCAGGCGGGCCAGGATGCCGATCCCCCCATCCCAAGCCTGCATCACCTGCAGGTGCTGGGTGGGCACCAGCACGATCATTGGCACCCCCAGGGCCCCCAATTCGGCCGTGTTGGCCCCCACGGTGGTTAGGGCAAGGGCGCACTGGCTGAGGGCCCCATGGGCCGGGTGGGTCTCCAGCAGCAGGATCTCGCAGCCGGCAGGGGTCCGCAGGCGCCGACCAGATGGCCCCTCCAACAGTGCGGGTTCACCGCCGGCATAGGCGCCAAAGAGGGGGTTGGCGGCACTGGCGTAGGCCAGCAACTCGGCCACCGAGGTGGTGGGAGCCACGGGCAGCAGGAAGCGCGTTTGGGGCCGCAGCCGCGCCAGCCGATCGGCGGTCTCCAGCAAAAAAGGCATGCCCACCTGCAGCTTGGCCCGCTTCGAACCGGGCATCAGGGCCACCCATTCGCCCGCCGGCAGGGGCGTTTCCTGGCGTGCCGATTCGGAGAGGTCCGCCATCAGGTCGCCAACCACCGTGGCCCGGTCGCGCCAGCGCCTGGGCAGGGCCCCTAGGGCCGTGGGTCCCATCGCCGCAATCGCATCGTTCCAGCGGGGCCAGCGGACCACCCACTCGGCGTAGGTGAGATGGCGGTAGCCCAGGCGAGCCGATAGCAGCACGGTCCAGAACTGGTCACCGCCGAGGAACACCACCACGCCTTGGCGCGGCCAAGCGCCGAAACGCCGCGGCCAGAGCAACATCCGCCAAAAGGAGCTGGCCGGCAGGATCCTGTTGAACAGGCCCATGCCAGCGGCCACCTGGTGTTCGCGGCCGGTGGCATTGGGGCAGGGCACCAAAACTAGGTCGAGGGCCAACCCCGCGCATGGGGCTAGGGGCCGCAGGGAGAGCTCGCGATGCAAACGCAAAGCTAGGGGCCGCACCCAGGTGCTTAGTTCGCCGGGGCCATTACAAACAAGAACCACGGCGCCTGATGCGCTAGTGGCATCGCCTGAACCCAGGGCTTGAACCGGAACTGACTGGCTCAAACCTGGTTTGGATAAAGAATGCGGATGGCGAGACTTGAACTCGCAAGACCGAAGTCACACGCCCCTCAAACGTGCGTGTCTACCAATTCCACCACATCCGCGTGGCTGGATCAGGGTGGAAGCCCTGCCAGCAATCAATATACCCATCGGCCTTCCTAGGCCCCGGCGGGGGGCCCGGTAAGCACTGATACAGTCCCCAGCGGCCTCAGTCGCCGGATTGCGCCGGACTGCCACGGAATGTCCATCGGCAAGCTGCTGATCGCCAACCGGGGCGAAATCGCCCTGCGCATCCTGCGCACCTGCCGCGAGCTGGGGATCCCCACCGTGGCCGTTTACAGCACGGTGGATCGCAACGCCTTGCATGTGCAACTGGCCGATGAGGCCGTCTGTGTGGGCGAAGCCCCCAGCAGCAAGAGCTATCTCAATATCCCCAACATCATTGCCGCCGCAACCTCCCGCGGCGCCGATGCGATCCACCCGGGCTACGGCTTCCTGGCGGAAAACGATCGTTTCGCCGAGATTTGCGCCGCCCACGGCATCACTTTTGTGGGCCCCTCGCCTGAGGCGATCCGGGCCATGGGCGATAAGTCAACGGCCAAGGCCACGATGCAGCGGGTCGGGGTCCCGACCATTCCCGGCAGCGAGGGCCTGCTCGAAAACCCTGCCGAAGCCGCCACCCTGGCCGAGACCATGGGCTATCCGGTGATGATCAAGGCCACCGCCGGCGGCGGCGGCCGGGGCATGCGCCTGGTGCCCTCCCGCGACCAGCTCGACAACCTGTTCAGGGCCGCCCAGGGCGAGGCCGAGGCGGCCTTTGGTAACCCGGGGCTCTACTTGGAGAAATTCATCGACCGGCCGCGCCACGTTGAGGTGCAGGTGCTGGCCGATCGCCACGGCAATGTGGTGCACCTGGGCGAACGGGACTGCTCCATCCAGCGCCGTCACCAGAAGCTGCTCGAGGAAGCACCTAGCGCCGCCATCGACCCGGACCTGCGGCGCCGCATGGGCGAGGCCGCCATCGCTGCGACCCGCACGATCGCCTACGAAGGCGCCGGCACGGTCGAATTCCTAGTGGATCGCAGCGGCAGCTTCTATTTCATGGAGATGAACACCCGCATCCAGGTCGAACATCCGGTCACTGAGATGGTCACCGGTATCGACCTGATCTCGGAGCAGCTCCGCATCGCCGGCGGCGAACCGATCAGCGTCACCCAGGACCAGATCAAGCTCTGCGGCCACGCCATTGAGGTGCGCATCAACGCCGAGGATCCCCGCCAGAACTTCCGGCCGGCCCCCGGCAAGATCACCGGCTGGCTACCCCCGGGGGGGCCTGGCGTGCGCTTCGACAGCCATGTGTACACCGGCTACGAGATTCCGCCCTTCTACGACTCCCTGATTGGCAAGTTGATTGTGTGGGGAGTGGATCGGGACCACGCCCTAAGGCGCCTGCGCCGGGCCCTTTCGGAATGTGCCGTGACTGGCATTCCCACCACAATCGAATTCCACCTGGCCCTACTCGATCGGCCCGAATTTCAGCGGGGCGATGTGCACACCAAATTTGTGGAAGAGGAGATGCTGCACCAGATCGGCGGCGGTCCCAAGTTAAGACCACCAGTCCAGTAGGGGAGCCCCTGAGGGGCTGAAAAGTCCCCGGGAAGGCCCAGCTACCTAGGGGGCTAGAAGCCCCCTTAGCCTGCGGCCGCGACCAGCCCCTGGGCCCGCAGGGCTATCAGGCTGAGCAGGCCCTGCTGGCCGACCAGCAGTTCGCGCAGCAAGCTGATCAGGCCCACCCAGATCACCGGGGTGACATCGACCCCCCCAATCGGCTGGATCAGGCGGCGGCTAACGGCCAGCAGCGGCTCGGTGGGGATCGCCACCAACCGCATCACCCCCTTGCCCAAATCCACCTGGGGGTACCAGGTGAGCACGATGCGAAACAGAAACAGCAGGGTCCAGAGGGCAAGAGCCAGGCCCAGTACCCGGTTAAGACCGGGCAACAGGCTGGCGATGGCGACCCCCGCACCCCCCGGCAGAGGCAAGTCAGCCAGGGGCAGTTCAGCCAGGGGACCCAGCAAGGGGGCAAGCAATCGCACCGGGATCCCCGTCACAAAGCTCTAAGCAGCAGGGCTTTGATCGTAGGGATTCGCCATCACTGCCTAGGATCCCAGCCGGATCCCCCGGTGCCATGACCCCATCCCTTGCGAACTTCCTGAGCAGCCTCGCCTACGGAGCCGTGATCGTGGTTGTGCCGATCACGATCGCCCTGGTGCTGATCAGCCAGAACGACCGGCTCGACCGTCGCCTCTGATCGCCAGGCGGTGCTGACCACCGACTGCCCCTTGGCACCGTCCTAGACTGGTCGAAACTATTGTCCCTGGATCAAGGCCTTTGTGCTCTGATCTGGGGCCTTGTCATTCAGCGTTGCGACTGAGGGGTCGAAGCCGTGGTTAATGCCAGCCTCAATTGGGCCAGCATCGTCGGCATCGTGCTGGCGGTTGGGGGAGCTCTGCTCTATTTCATGAGGAGCTTCAAGCCCGCCCTGGCCCGGGACTACGACGTGTTTTTTGCGGCGGTGGGCCTGCTCTGCGGCGGGATCCTCTTTTTCCAAGGCTGGCGGCTCGATCCGATCCTGCAGTTCGGCCAGTTTCTGCTTGCTGGCACCACCGTTTTCTTTGCCTACGAAAGCGTGCGCCTGCGGGGGATCACCACCGAGCAGGCCCGCCGCTCCTCCTTTATTGACGACGAAGACGGGGCTGCAGTCGGACCCCGCATCGGCGGCCGCGATGCCTGGGGCAACGACCTCGACCGCCTAGACGAACCGGAACCATTGCGGCGCCGGATTCGCTCCCGCCAAGGCATGGATGACCGCACCGATGAGGAGGACTTCTACCGGCCCCGCACCACCCCAAGGACCGCCATTCCCGAACGGGCTATGTCCCGCAGTGGCCGCGGATCAGCTCCAGACGACTGGAACCCGGGCCCGTCGCCGGCCGGCCCCAGGGACCTGCCGGCCCGCACCAGTCGCTATGGCCCGGAAGGGGCTGAGGGCGATAGTTTTGGCAATGGCCCCGCTCCAAGGGCGGCCTATGGCAGCAGCGGCCCTGGCGCATCAGCTGACGCCACCCCTGGCTTCGGTGCCCGTCGCCGCGATAGGGACGAAGGCCGACGCGGCACCCGTCCCAGTGCCATCAGCAACGCCGACGACATGCCCCGCTCGGGACGCCGGCCTGAGGGCAGCCCAAGCGGGGCCCCTGGCGGCGTTCCGTTTGGCAGCCGCGACGCAGGGCCCCAGGGATCGCCGATTGGCGGCGCCAGCGCCTACGGCTTCCGCCCTGGAGCTGGCCCGGAGCCTGGCCTTGGCAACGGATCTGGCCCCCTAGGTGCCGCCCCCCGATCCAATCAGCCCCCCCTCGGTCGCAGTGGCCGTGATAGTCCCCGTGACAGTGGCAGCGGCAGTGGCCGTTCGTCCGGACCAGCGATGAGCGATGCCGAGTTCCGACCCCTACGCCAGGTCGAAGGCCCGGCAAGCCCTTCCACCGACGGCCCTGGCGCTCGCGGCGATAGCCGCCCGCTAGCCCCCAGTTTAGATTCCCCCCCTGGACGCAGCGGCAACTCCGCGGCTTCAACCAGCCTCGGAAGGGATAACAGTTCCCGGTTTGACGACTGAGTGCCCACCGGAGCGAGCCGATTCCATGCGGGCAGCCTCTGGCTGGGCCCGTCGCCCCTGGGACCCTCGCTCCTAGGCCTGCTGCTCCTAATGCAGGCCTGCTCCCTGCCCTGGGGAATTCGGCGCCAACCCAGCCCTAGGGGTGTCCTTGGCCTGGGGGCTGAAAGCCGCCAAGTTCCCGCCCTCAGCGGTGATGGCCGCCTGCTAGCCAGCCTGGTGTTGCGCTCGGGCCGCAGCACGGTGCTGCTCCAGGACCGCCGCTCCGGCCAGACCATGCCCCTGCCCCTGTTGGGGGGCCAGCAACCGCACAATTCCCCCTCCCTGAGCTGGAATGGCCGTTATCTGGCCCTGCTGGTCTGGCGGGGCGGCAGGCGCCAAGTGGTGATCAATGACCGGGCCACCAACCGGCTCCTGCCCCTGCCCCTGCGGGGCGACCGGGAAGCCCAGCGGCTCAGCCTCGCCCCCGATGGCCGCCATCTCGCCGTGGAGCTCGTTGAAGACGGCCAAAGCCGGGTGGAGGTCTTCAGCTTGGAGGAGTGGCTGGAACCCGATCCGATTCCAGGATCCCTCGGGCAGGCGCCTGCCTCGGGGTACCGTCCATGAGCCCATCTGGCCAACGGAGCAAGGGGGTGTCCGCCGCAGCGCCCGGGATTGCGCTGGCCCTGGGCCTGTTGCTGGGGGGCTGCCTGGACAACAGCGCCCGCCCCCTGATGGGCCTGAACCAGCAATTGGCCCATACCGCCGTGAACCGGGACCCAGCCCTGGGCAGTGACTGGCTGGCGGTGATCGGGGGTCGGGAGGGCCGCGAGCAAGTACGGCTTGTGCGCCTGAGCCAGGGGGCGCCGGTACCCCTCCCGGGGCTAAACCGGCCCGATGCCCGGCCCGTGAGCGTGGCCGTGGACCAATGGGGCGAACGGGTGGCCCTGATTCGGGAACTGGAGGGCCGCCGCGAGCTGGTGCTCTACCGCCGCTCCCTACAAAGCCTGCAACTGATCCCCATCGAACCGGCGGGGGTGCCCCATCGCCTGGCCTTGAGTGCCGATGGACGGGTCTTGGCTGTGGAGGTGGGCCGGGGCGGCCTTAGCAAGGTGGACTTGCTCGAGTTGCCCTGAGCGGTGCCGACCCAGGCAAGCCGGCCAGCGCCCTGACAATCCGTGAGCTCAGGGCACCAGCCCTGCCCAATGCAGGAACGTCTCGCCGCTGAGGGTCTCAATGGCCAGGATGGCCGTGAAACCAACCATGGCAAAGCGACCATTGATGCGCTCGGCGTAGCCACTCCAGCCGAAGCTGGGCACATCGAGGGTGGTGGCGCTGGTGGCAGGCGGTTCGGGCTTAGCCGGGGTTGGCTTAGCTCCATCTACTTGGGAGCTCTCTGCCTGGGGCACTTCAGGATGAATGGCATCAGGATTGGGGCTGGCCATAGCTCTTAAGCTCCGGTGTTGAAGTCATAGCTGGCGACCGGAATCAACGTCCAGCCTCCCAGGCCATCGAGGGCCAGCACGGTGTCGTGGAAGTCGCGCAGGGTGGGGCGGTGGCCAACGCTGACGAAGGCCATCTCCCGCTGGGTCAACAAGTTGTAGAGATGTTTTTCGGTGATCACATCGAGGGCACTGGTGGCCTCATCGAGCACCACAAATCTTGGCGAATTCAGTAGCAGGCGGGCAAAGGCAAGTCGTTGCTGTTCACCCAGGGAAAGGAGCCGGGGCCAATCCTGCTTGATGTCGAGGTCGGGATAGCGGTGTACCAACTCGGGCAGGCGCACCTCCTCGAGCACATGGCGCAGCTGGTCATCACTGAAGCGTTCGGTGCTCTGGGGGTAACAAAGCTGCTCCCGCAGGCTGCCCAAAAGCATGTAGGGCTTCTGAGGAATGAACATCAGCTCACCCACGGGGGGCCGGTGCACGCGGCCGGCACCAGCGGGCCAGAGGCCACTGACCAGGCGCAGAAAGGAGGTCTTGCCACAGCCGGAGGGGCCCACCACCAGCAGGCGCTGGCTGGGGGCCACCTCCAAGCTGAGGTCATGGATCAGCCGGCGGCTGCTGCGCGGCGGAATCAGATCTACGTGGCTGACCAGGATCGAATCGGGTGATTCATCCCCCAAGGCCGATTCCTCGCCCAAGGGAGGCTGGCCCTGCTGAGCGATCGACTGGGCCAGGATCTCGCCGCTGATCGCCTCGACCTTGCCCTGGAAGCCCTCCAAACGGCTAATCGAAGCGGAGAAGGCCGCCAAGCGATCAATATTATTAACGATATAACTTACGGAGAACAGGACCTGGGAGAAGGCAATGCTGGCCTGGCCAAACACACCAAAATCAATTTCCTTAGCAAAGTAAATCGGCGCAATTACCAGCCAGGGCAGGAAGCGGGAGAAATAATCGTAGGAGCGCTGGATGACTTGAATCAAGGCCTCCCACACAATCAACTTATTACAGTTCTGAATGACACCGCTTAGCCGCCTGGTGCCTTCTTTCTGCTCCTGTTGCTCGCCACGATAGAAAGCGATTGACTCGGCATTGTCTCGAATGTGCACCAGGCCGTAGCGAAAATCAGCCTCAAGTTTCAGCTGCTGGTAATTGAGGTTCACCAACTTTCGGCTGGCAAAAATGATCAGACTAGTACCCCCAACCGAGTAGGCCAAAAGCCAGAGCGCCAGGGTGCCATTGATACTCCAAAGCACAATAATGAAGCTAAAAAAGGTAAGCAATGCCGAAATTATTTCAACAGTAATACTTAGGCTGGTGGTCGTGAAGCTTGCCGCATCTTGGGAAATTCGCTGGTCGGGATTATCGATTTCCTCAACGCTTTCATCATTGGGATTGAGAACATAATAGGCGCGATTCGTCATGTATCGACCCAACATTCTTTCGCTCAACCATTCGCGCCACATCAAGCCAAGCTTGGGGATCAGGTAACTCTGCAGGGCCCGAATTGGCAAGGCCAGAACCAGGCAAAAGGCGTAGACCGCCACGATCTTCCAGAAGTCTTCGGCCTTATAGCCGACCAAGGCATTCTCGATGTTGCGGTAGACAAAACTGATGCCCACATTGATGCCGTTGATCACCAGGATCAGCAGGGTGATCACCCCCAGAAGCAGCCAGGGCAACCAGCGCCCCTGGCGCAACTTGGCGCGCAAGGCCCAGAAACAGGCCAGGCCGGCGCCAAACAGCACCATCACCACCTTGCCCCCGGGCCCCGCCCAGATCGACGCCACCTGTTCGGCCACCCCTGGCACGAAACGATGCTGCAACTCGGGGATCCAGGCGCTGCTGGCTGCGATTACAGCCGTCAGCAGCAGCAGGGTGAAGCCCACCACCACGGCAATTAGAGCCACCACCAGCACCAGGAACTGGCCGGAGCTGGCGCCGTTATCCAACGGCAGGAAGTAGGGCTGGGCCAGGCGCTGCAGCTTGCCGAGCTGGCTGCGGAGGGCCTTCAAGGGACTCATGATGACGCTCAAGTCGGTCTATTCTGGCCGCTGAAGCGCCCGCAGCGCAGGCTGGCCCAGGGATTGCTCACCCCGGCGGCCATTGCAGGGGCCGGCCACCGATGACATGCAAATGCAGATGGAAGACCGTCTGGCCCGCATCGGCGCCGCTATTGATCACCGTGCGCCAGGCCGTGAGCCCCTCCTGGCGGGCCACCTGGGCGGCCACCAGCAACAGGTGGCCGAGTAGGGGACCATCGGCGGCGCTGGCGTCGGCCAGGTTCACCAGGGGCTGGCGCGGAATCACCAAAAGGTGCACCGGCGCCTGGGGCTGGACATCACGGAAGGCGATGCAGAGGGCATCGCTGTGGACCTGGTCCGAGGGGATCTCGCCCCGCAGGATGCGGCCAAAAATCGTGTCGGCGGACTGGTCCATGGCGGCGGGGAAGCAATTGGCGAGAGCGGGTCGTCCTTCAGGTAAGCAGGCCCGGAACAGCGGTGGCACTGGTCAGTGAAACCCTGCCCTGGCTTGATGTTGGCACGTTGCAGCGGTGCGGCCCTGGTGGGTCTCGATGCGGTGGAAGTGGCCGTGGAGGTGGATATCACCCCGGGATTGCCGGGCGTGCTGATGGTGGGCCTGGCGGATGCGGCGGTGCAGGAATCGCGGGAGCGAGTGCGCTCGGCGCTGCGCAACAGCGGCCTGCGCATGCCCCTCACCCGGGTGGTGGTGAACCTGGCGCCGGCGGATGTCCGCAAGGAGGGTCCGGCCTTTGATCTGCCGATCGCCCTGGCCCTGCTGCTGGCCAGTGGCCAGCTCGATCCCAGCCGGCTGGCGGGCGTATGGGCGGCGGGCGAGCTGGGCCTTGACGGCCGGCTGCGGCCCGTGCGCGGTGCCCTCGCCATCGCCCTGGCTGCCCAGCAGGCGGGGGCCCGGGCCCTGGTCGTGCCCCAAGCCAACGGAGCCGAGGCCGCCTTGGTGGAGAGGCTGACCGTCTGGCCGGCAGCCAGCCTCAGCCAGGTGCTGGAGCTCCTGGCTGATCCGGCCCGGGCCAGCCTGCCTTGCCCTGCAGCCCCCGCGCCACCCGCCCAGGACCTGGACCTCGCCGATGTGCGGGGCCAGCCCCATGGCCGCCGCGCCCTGGAGATCGCCGCAGCTGGAGGCCACCACCTGCTGCTGGTGGGCCCCCCGGGCAGCGGCAAGACGATGCTGGCCAGGCGCCTGAGCGGCCTGCTGCCGCCCCTGCAACGGCAGGAGGCCCTAGAACTGGGCCAGCTCTATTCGGTGGCCGGCCTGCTCGGCAGCCAGGGACAGCTCCCCAGGCAGCGGCCCTTCCGGGCACCCCACCACGGCTGCTCCGGCCCGGCCCTGATCGGCGGCGGCCCGATCCCGCGGCCGGGCGAACTGGCCCTGGCCCACCACGGCGTGCTGTTCCTCGATGAACTGGCCGAATTTCGCCGCGATGTGCTCAACCAGCTGCGCCAGCCCCTCGAAGAGGGGGAGGTGTGGATCAGCCGCACCCGGGCGCGGCTGCGTTTTCCCTGCGCCGTCACCCTGGTGGCCGCCACCAACCCCTGCCCCTGCGGCTGGTACGGCGACCCGGAGCGGGCCTGCGTCTGCGGCGAGGCCCAGCGCCAGCGCTACTGGGGCAAGCTCAGCGGCCCCCTGCTCGATCGTCTCGACCTGCAGGTGATCCTGCGCCGGCCCGACGTCGAGGAGCTCGGTCCCGATCGCCAAACCGGCAGCCTGCCCCGATCGCCAGGATCTGGGGAATCCTCCAGATCCTCAGGATCGTCTGGCGCAACTGGATCAACGGCCCAGGTGGCCGAAAGGGTCTGCCAGGCCCGCCAGCGCATGGCCGAACGAAACCCCCGCGGCTGCGCCAACAGCCGCCTCAGTTCCAGGGACCTGGCGGAGTGCGGCCACTTCGAAGCCGAAGCCCTGCAGCTCTGGCGCTCTGCCCTACAGCACCGGGCCCTGAGTGCCCGGGCCGGCGAACGGGTGCTGCGCATCGCCCGCACGATTGCCGACCTAGCCGGGGACAGCAAAGTGGACAGCCAAGCCATCGCCGAGGCCCTCACCTACCGCAGTTTTGATCGCGACCACCAAGCCTCCCCCAAGGGGGCCCCTTAGCGGCAGCCCCTATCGGCCACGGCGTGACCTCTCCCCCCTGTAGGGCTGGACGCCAATCGGCGGCGGTAGGTGCTGCTGCTCTTCCCTGGGATTACCGAAGGCATGGGCCAGGGAGCTACCAAACCAAAGCCCAAACTGGGCCAACAGGCGAATCATCGATCCAGCTCCCCAAAGAACTAGCCCCATTCTTGAAAGACCTGGACGCCTTGCCAACAGGTAAAAGCACGGATCCAACAAAAAACCGGTAGACCCTTCAATGAGCGACCGGATTCATTGACAACCCTGACTAGGCCAGGGAAAACAGGCGTCATCAATAGCAAAAGCATCCCCTGCCCCGCCAGTCGGAGGAGGGCTGGGTGTCCGCTATCAGCGGCGGCGGCGGCGCTGTTGGGCCTTGCGCTTGTACTTCTCAACGGGCGTTTCGTGGTGACGTAGGCGCTTGAGGTCAGCGAAAATGCCTGCCTTAGAGACCTGGCGCTTGAAACGGCGCAGGGCCGATTCGATGCCTTCGTTTTCGCCGACGGTGACCTGGGTCATGAAGCGCTTTGGTGCTGATCAGTGAATTGATGGTAGCAAGTGCCCCTGCCGGTTTCCGTTGGCCAACCGGACCCAAAGCAAGCCTCCCCTAGCGCTGGCTCAGCGCCAGGCCGCTGCGGGAACAGGGGCTGCGGCCGGTAGGGCGGGCAGGTTGGGAGCTCCTGCAAGGGGCGCGGCAGCCCTTGGCTTGGACGCCGCGGCCACCGGCCTGGGACGTTTGGAGGGTTCAGCAGCCTTAGTAGGCACTCCAGCCTTAACCGCTCCAGCAGCCCCCGTGGCCGAGACAGCCTTGGTGGCTTGAACAGCCTTGGTGGCTTGAACAGGATTGGCAGGCGCGATTGGCTTGGCGACAGCAACCGGCTTGGGGTTCACGGAATTAGGGACCGGAGCGGAGGCCCCCAGGCCTGGTTTTTGCGCTGCCCCCTGGCCAGGGGTCTGGGGTGGGCTGCCTGCCTTCTGCTCCGCTGGGGCCTTGGGGTCCAAGGGAAGCTTGGCCGCCGGCGCAGCGGGCTCGGGCGAGGGGCGGCTGGCGGTGCCCCCCTCTGGCCAGCTGTCCCGATACACGTAGACATGGCCGAGGGCCCGGCTGCCGAAGCTGCGGCGCATCACCCGCCAACCGGGCTCGGCCACCAGTAGTAGAAAGCCATTGCCCTGGCCGCCCGTGCGTGCCACCACCATCTCGGGGCCAGCGTCGGGCCGGGTGGGTTGGGCCATCAGCAGGGTTTCCGCCGAGTCCTTCACAACGCTGAGCCGATAGACCGTGCCCAGATCGGCCGTGCCGATCCGCAGGGAATAGCCGTTGCCATCGATGAAGCGGTTGCAGATGCCGGTGAAATCGAAGGTGGCCAGCAGGGGTTCCACCACCGCCGGCCGGCTGCCGGACACCGCATAGCAGGGGCGCTGGGCGCTGCGCTGCTCATAGATGTTGAGCTGGCCGCGGCTGCCATCGCCAATCGGCGCCGCCACGATGATGAATTTGCCCTGGTCCACCTCCTGGGTGCTGAACATAGAGGCCTGGGCGCGGGCAGGGGGCGCTGCGGCCCAGCCGGCCGCCGTAAGGCCCACCAGCGAAAACAAAACAGCCAGGGGACGGACCAGGCGCGTCATGGTCAGGGTTCGGGCTAAGGGCAAATCGTAGAAGTGCCCCACCCGCAAGCCAGCCCGATCAGGCCGGTTGGTTGAGGCGGATCGCCACCACCAAGGCCACCAGGGTGCCGGGTATCGAAGCGCCCAGGATCCAGCGGGTGGCGGTGACGCCCAGGTCGGGGTCTCCGTAGGCGAGTTCAAAGACGCAGCCTGTGGCGGCAATGCCCAGCAGGCAAGCCAGGGCTAAAAACAGGCCAGCTAGGGGGTTCATCTGCTTAGAAATTCAGGTGATCAGAGCAGGGAGCGGACATGGGCCCGATCAAAGCCTTTTTCTTTGAGGCCTTCCTCCAGGCTCGCCCCATCGCTGACCCGATCGACAAACAGCACGCCGTTGAGATGGTCCATTTCATGCAGGATGCAACGGGCCAATAGCCCATCGGCCTTGAGCCGGCGGCTGCGGCCCATCTCGCAGCGGTAGCTCACCTCCACCACGCTCGGTCGCACCACATCGAGGTACACACCCGGAATGCTGAGGCAACCCTCTTCGTAGGTGCAGATCGAGCCCCCTTCGGCGGTGATTTCGGGGTTGATCAACACCATGGGAGGGGTGGCTGGATTTTCAAGATCCAGGTCGATCACTAGCAGTTGCTGGTGAACACCCACCTGGGGAGCCGCCAAGCCGATGCCCTTGGCCGCATACATGCTCAGCAACATCTGGCGGGCCAGCTCCCGCACCGATTCATCCACCTTGCCGATGCGCTTGGCCGGCGTGCGCAGCACCTCATCGCCCAGGGTGTGGATCGCCATGGGCGGCGTGTCCAGGGGCTCTTTCGAGACATGCACCCCCTTACTCGACTGCTCCGCAGAACGCGCCATCCTGGCGAAGCTGCTGGCCAAAGGACAATCCCGTTCCGACTGGGGACGATTCTAGGAGCCGCGGCAAACAACGACCGGTGACGCCAACCCCTGCAGGCCTGCCTGCGACCACCGTGGAGGGACGCATCCCCAGCCTGCTGGAGCCGAAACTCCTAGCCGGCCAGCTGTACTGGCTAGAGCAACGGCCGGATCAACAAGGACGCACCACGCTGATGCGGCGCCCCTTTGGCGTGGAAACCGGAGGGGCGGCCACGCACCACCCGGCCGAGGAGCTGACGCCAGGCGACTGGAACCTGCGCAGCCGCATCCATGGCTACGGGGGCGGAGCCTGCGCCCTGGGGCAGGTCGCAGGACAGGCCATCGCCGTCTTTGTCGATGACCGGGACCGCTGCCTCTGGCGCCTGGACCTGGGCTCTGCTGGGGCCGCCCCAAACGAGCCGATCCAGCTCACCCAACCCGCCGCCCGGGCCTTTGGCGGCGGCCTGATCGATCCATGGCGCCAACGCTGGATTGGTGTGGTGGAGGCGGATGGCCGAGACCAGCTGGTGGCGGTGTCCCTTTTGGGGGGCGAACCGGTGACCCTGCACCAGGCCGCCGATTTCTGCGGCTACCCAACCCTGAGCCCCCGGGGCAGCCACCTGGCCTGGGGGGAATGGCAGCAGCCCCACCTGCCCTGGGAGCGCAGCCAGCTCTGGCTGGGCTGCTTCGCGGCGGCCGGGGCCGATGGCCCTGGCGAGGGCCTAGGCGAAGGGCTCGCGGCCTGTCGCCCCGTGGCTGGGTCGGACAACGGCAGCCGCCAGGCCAGCTCGGTGTTCCAACCGCTTTGGCTGGCTGGGGGCAGCCCAGAGGATTCGCCCAAGTACGGGGGGGTCCCGGTTCCTGCCGGGGCGGACGGCCATGGCGCCCCGGCGGCCCGGCCAGCCGATCTGCTGGTGGCTTGCGATCGCAGCGGCTGGTGGAACCTCGACCGCCTACCGGCGGCGGAGGCACTCACGGCAGCCGACCTGGAGCCCAGCGCCAGCGCCGAAGGGGATGGTAAAACCACCTTGGCCGAGTCCCCACCGTCCGATCGCCAACCACCCCTGGCCTGGCAGCCGGTGCTGCCGATGGAGGCGGAATTTGCCACGCCCCAGTGGGTCTTGGGCCTGGCCACCACCGCCTGGGATGGCCGCCAGCTGGTGGCCGCCGCCTGCGTTCAGGGGAGCTGGCAGCTGGGCCGGATCGACTTCAACAACAACCCTGCAAAGGCAACGGGCCTGGCCCCTGGGAACCCGGCCGATCCGGCCGCCCCAGCCCAGCCAGGCCGCTGGATCCCCTTCGATTTGCCCTTCAACGACTTTGGCGGCCTTTGCGCCGAGGACGGAGCCCTGGCCTGCCTGGCCAGCGGGGCCACCAGCCCCTCCGGGCTGTTGGAGCTGGAGCTCACCGGCGGCCAATGGCGCCACAGCCCCGCCGCGGCCAGTCCCCTGGCGCCCGAGGCGATCAGCCGGCCGCAACCCCTCTGGTTTGCCGGCTACGGCGGTGCCCCCACCCACGCCTGGTACTACCCGCCAATCGGCGGAGCCACGCCAGCGAGCCCCCTGCTGGTGAAGGGCCATAGCGGCCCCACGGCCATGGCCCGCTGCGGCCTCAACCTTGCGATCCAGTTCTGGACCAGCCGCGGTTGGGGGGTGCTCGATGTCAACTACGGCGGCTCCACGGGCTTTGGCCGCGCCTACCGGGAACGGCTCGATCGCCACTGGGGCCTGGTCGACAGCGCCGATTGCGCCGCGGCCGCCCTGGCGGTGGTGGCCGCTGGCAACGCTTCGGCCCAGCGGCTCGCGGTCGAAGGGGGTAGCGCCGGCGGCTTCACCGTGCTTTCAGCCCTGTGTTTCAGCGATGTGTTCCGGGCGGGGGCCTGCCGCTACGCCGTCAGCGACCTGGAGGGCCTGGTGGCCGATGGCCACCGCTTTGAGGCCCACTACCTCGACAGCCTGGTGGGACCCTGGCCCGAGCAGCGGGCCACCTACCAAGCGCGCTCGCCCGTACAGCACGCCGAGCGAATCTCGGCACCGGTGATCTTTTTCCAGGGCCTCGATGACCAGGTGGTGCCCCCCGCCCAGACCGATTCCATGGCCGAGGCCCTACGCAGTCGGGGTGTGCCGGTGGAGGTGCACCGTTTTGCCGGCGAGGGCCATGGGTTCCGCAGTGGCGCCGTACGGGTGGCCGTCCTGGAGGCCACCGAAGCCTTTTTCCGCCACCACTTCACCCTGGGGTGTGCCTAATGGGGACTGGATGGGCGGTTGGTTGGGCCACTGGCCTGGTGGATCGGATCCCGCATCGGGTCGCGACTGTGGTGGTTGATCCAGGAGCCAATCCAGGGGCGAATTCCCTAGCGGACCGGCTGGCACCACCCCTGGCAGCCCTGGGGCCGGCGTTGGGGTCCTGGCTGCAGCCACCGCTGCTGCCCTGGTCGGCAGCCGTGGCCGCCCTGCCGAGCTGGCTGCAGGAACCGGCCCGGGCCCTGCCCTGGCTGCTGCTGGCGATGGCCGCTCTGGCGGTGTTGCTGGTGCTGGGGCGGGCGATCGGCCAGCGGCTCCAGCTCAAGTTGGTCGGCATCCCCGAGGCCCTGGTGGCCGGCCTGATCGGCCTGGCCCTGGCCCCCTCCGGGCCCCTGCCCCTACTGCCGGAACCCGTGATGCAGCTCTGGGCCGACCTGCCCCTGGCGCTGTTGACCCTGGTGTTCGCCACCCTGCTGCTGGCCAAGCCACTGCCGAAGCTGGCGGGGCTGTGGCAACCGGTCTCGGCCCAAGTGCTGCTCTCGCTGACCCTGGCCTTTGGCCAGTTTCTAGTGGCGGGCCTAGCGGTGCTGTTTCTGCTGCAACCTTGGCTCGGGGTGAGCCCGCTGATGGCCTGCTTGATCGAGGTGGCCTTCGAGGGCGGCCATGGCTCCGCCGCTGCCATGGGACCCAGCTACGCGAGCCTGGGCTTTCCCACCGGCGCAGCCCTGGGCCTAGCCCTCTCAACGGTGGGGCTGTTGACCTCCACCCTGGTGGGCGGCGTGCTGGTGGTGGTGGGCCGCAGCCGGGGCTGGACCACTTGCTGGCCGGCCCCAGCCCCCCAAGGGGCCCCAGACGCAGCCGGCCCAGGGCCCAGCGACCAGGCCAGGTCGCCGCAGCGTCCGGTCTCGCCCCAGGGGGCCCTGCAACAGCTGGCCGCCTGGGGCGTGAATCTGGCCCTTGCCGGGGTGGCGGTGCTGGTGGGTGTTGGCCTGCTGGCCCTGCTCCGCGGCCTGGCCGAGCGCACCGGCGGCGGCTTCGCCCTGGTGATCGATGCCCTGCCCGTGTTTCCCCTGGCCCTGGTGGGCTCGATCCTGGTGCGACTGGTGCTGGAACGCCTGCACCTAGACAGCTTGGTATCGGCGCCGATCCAGAGCCAAACCGGCACCCTTTCGGCCGATCTGCTGATCACGGCGGCCACGGCGGGTCTGGACCTGGCCCTGCTGCGCCAGGACTGGCTGCCCCTGACGGTGCTCTCCCTGGCCGGGCTGCTCTGGAACCTGGCGGTGATTTTGCTGCTGGCGCCGCGGATCCTGCCCAAGGACTGGTTTGAACGGGCCGTGATCGAATTTGGCCAGGCCACGGGCGTGGCGGCCAGTGGCCTGCTGCTACTGCGCATGGCCGATCCGGACGACCGCAGCGAGGCCCTACAGGCCTTTTCAATCAAACAGCTGCTGCTCCAACCCCTGCTCGCCGGCGGGGTGATCACGGTGGTTGCCCCCCTGGCGATCAGCGGCTGGGGCCTACCCGCCTGGACCGCCCTGTGTTTTGGCCTGGTGGTGGTCTGGGCCAGCCTGGGGCTTGCATTAGCCAGCCGGCGGGCCTAGGCGCCGGGGAAGCGAACCGGATGCAGGCCGCCAATGCGGCCCTCAGCGCACCATCGCCGCCACGTTCCCCCCATCAACGGTGAGCACCACGCCGGTGCTGCGCTCCAGCAGGGCCAAGGAAACGAAGCCCTCGGCCACATCGCTTGCGCGCACCTCCCGGGAGAGCAGGTTGCCGGCCATGTAGTCGGCCTCGCTCAGGCCCCGGGCGGCGGAGCGGCTGCGGATCATGGCGTCATCGAGCAGGCCGGAGCGGATGCGATCGGCATTGATCGCATTGGAGCGGATCCCTTCCGGGCCGCCTTCGAGGGCGTACTGGCGCATCAGGGCCAGCAGGGCTGCCTTGGCAATGCCGTAGGCGCCGAAGTTGGGGCCCGGATTCAGGGCCTGCTTACTCACGTTGAACAGCAGCTGCCCCCCCAGCGCCGACCGGCTGGCGGCCTTTTCGGCATCGCCCGAATCCTGGGCCCGAAACACGGCCATGGCCGCCTGGGCCACGGTCTGATGGGCAAACAGATTGAGCTCGAAACTGGCGCGCAGGTCGGCATCCGGCAGGCTGGCCATGGCGCCGCTCCAGGCGGCCCCGGCATTGCTCACCACGAGATCGAGGCCGCCGAAGCGGGCCACCACCTGGTCCAGGGCCTCCCGCACAGCCAGGGGATCCGTGAGGTCGCAGGCCAGGGCCAAGGCCTGGCGGCCGCAAGCTTTGGCCGTGGCCGCAGCGGCGGCGCCATCGCGGTCGAGGAGCGCCAATTCAGCCCCTTGTTTGGCAAAGGCGAGGGCCGTGGCTGCGCCGATGCCGCCGCCGGCGCCGGTCACGAGCACCACCTGGCGGGCCAGGGGCTTCTCGCTGCCCTTGCCGAGCTTGGCCTGCTCCAGGCTCCAGTACTCCATCGCAAAGGTGTCGGCCTCACCGACGGGCTCGAAGCGGCCCACGGCTTCGGCCGCCAGCAGGGTGCGGGCCCAGGCCAGACCTAGGTCGGCCGCCACCGAAGCATCCGCCGCGCTCTTGCCGATGCCCACCAGACCCAGGCCCGGGATCGCCACCAGCCGCGGCAGGGGATCGAGGGGGGTTTTGATCCCACCGGCACGGGCATTCTGGCGCTGGAAATAGGCCTGGTAGGCGGCGATATAGGCCGCCAGGGCCTGCTCGATCTGGGCGGCCGTGGGCTCGGCGGGCACCACCAACGGACTGGCTTTAGTGCGGATCACATGGTCGGGGGTGGCGACGCCGCGGCCGGCCCACTCGGCCAGGCGGGGATCATTCACCAGCTCCAGGGCCAGGGGCGTGGCGCGCAGGTCGAGCAGCCAGCGCAGCGGCGCCCCCTGGGCCCCGGCGGCCCGGGCCAGGGCCCCCCGCAGCACCGGCAGCACAGCCGCCGCAGCGCTGCTGGGCGCCGGCCCGGGGGCTGGCTGGCTGGGAGCCTGGGCGCCCTGCGCCAACTCAATGCGTTGCTCGGCTTGGCGCACCAGGGCCACCATCCGTTCGTAGCTCTGTTTGGCCGTGGCCCCAAAGGAGAAGAGGCCGTGCTTGAGCAGCACCATGCCCTCGAGCTCGATGCCCAAGGCGGCGGCGCGGGCGGCCGCCTGCTCGTAGGCGGCGGCGGCGGCTAGGGCCAGGTCAAAGCCGGGCATCACGTAGGGCACCAGGGCGACCCGATCGCCATACACCTGCCGGCAGATCGCTTCGGCATCGGGCTGGTCGGCCAGGGCCAGCAGGGCGATCGAATGGGTGTGGTCGACGTAGGTGTGGGGCAGGAAGGCATGCAGCAGGGCCTCCACCGACGGGTTGGGGGCGGCCGGATCGATCAGGTTCTGGCGCTGAGCCGCCACCATCGCTTCATCGCTGAGGCTCTCCAGGGCCCGCAGGGCCTGTAGGGGCTCCAGGCGCACGGCTGGATGGCCAGGGGGCTCGATCGTGGCCAGGTCCCAACCAGAGCCCTTCACGCACAGCACCGGGATGGTTTCACCCAACAACCCCGTAACCGTGGTTTTAACCGAGGTATTACCGCCGCCATGGAGCACTAGGCCTGGATCAGCCCCGAGCAGGCGGGCCGAATAGGTGCGCAGCGCCAGGGCTTCTGGGACCCCTTGGGCCCCGTAGGCGGCCACGGCCCCAGCGGCGGCAGCGTCCGACCAGCGGTTGAGCACGGGCATGGTCGGGGGCTGGCGGCGCAGCCGGGAGGCTAGGTGGCAACGGAGCTATCGCCTTGCCAACCGCCCAAACCGAAGGCCGAGACCACCAGGATCGCTTGGCCTACGGGCAGGTCACGCCCATCCGCCCCCGAGGGTTGTGGAGAGACAACAGAACGAATGGCGTAAAAACGCTCTTGCCAGGGTGGATTGGTCGGAACCAACCACGAATCAGCGCCCGCGCACAAGTAGCCCGGGGAAAGCCCGAGGGATCCATGGCGCTGGTCCTCCGGGGCATCAAAATCTGAGCACATGAAAAATATGGCCACTACTTAGTCAAAAAGCAAACTGTAAATTTATTACGATTTGGAATTCAAAACCTCAGCCACCCCAACCTATCGACTAATTCTTCAGGCCAACACTCCCAGCCTAGAATCTTGACATCGCCGTAATTTTTGCAATTTTTCCAACCTCGAGCCCCGATAGTTCATCGAGGCTGAGCAATTTGTCCTTCACCAAACTGGCAAAGACAAACAAGATGCCATCAAGACGAAAATCGAAATGGCCCTCGATCGAATGGCGCTGGATGCTGAGAAAGTCGTGGAGCTGCCAAAGATCCTCTGCGCCCTGAAGGGCCGCGATCCGCTCCCGCAGGGATTCGGTCAACTGGGCAATGGCGCGGCCATAGGCCATATCAAAGGCCTGCTTGGCGATGGCCTGCTCCTGATCTGTCCAACCCGCCAAAACCGTTTCCATCGTCATAAATCAAGTTGGTAGGGACGCTATCGCACTGTCCTGGCTGCCGCGAGGGACAGGGGCCAAGCCGCGAACCGCTGCATCGCAGCGTCGCTGGGCAGGCAAGGCAAACCAGGGCAAACCTGGCGATTGATGGTGCTCGCGGTGGTAGCCGAAGTGATAGCAAGCCAGGAACGATAACCACACGGGCAGATCAAGGCTGCGGGCCTGGTGGCCAGGCCCCAAGGCCAGCCCAGCCCCGCGGTGGGGTAAGTAGGTGCCAACGGCAAACAATTGCAGCGAGCTGAGTACCAGGGGCAGGATGCAAACGAGCACCACAGCCAATCCGGGGGTGGCTGTGTGCTGCCAGGCGAAGAGCAGACACACGGCCCAGCTTGTTAAAAGGGATGCCATCTGGCCTGCTCCCAAATAGCCCGCCATGAACCGGCCATACCAGGCCAAGGGCCCGGCCCCATCCTGGACATCCGGATCTTGGCGACTGCCTGGGGCCCGGTGGTGCTGGCGATGGTTGCGCAGGCAGCGCTCGTAGGGCAGGCAGGCATAGAGGGCCAAGGCCAGTTGACCCAGGCGCTGATTAGCACCAGCACGCAGGGGCAACAGAACACCATGCATGGCGTCGTGGCCAATAATGAACAGTCCCGTTTGCAGAAATGTTCTTAGCCCAATCGCCAGGACCACTAGGGAGAGGGATTGGCTAGCCAGATCCACGCTCAACAAGGCAAGCAGGGAAAACAACCACGCCGCCGTGATAGCTGTAGCTAGGACAAGCCCCATGCCGGCCTGGCTCAACGGCCGAGCTTCAGCAATTCTGCTGGAGAGGCCAACAGGTCAATGGCCACAAAGTAGATCTTGCCTTCAGGATTGAGGAGGAAGCGCCAGGCCACATTCATGCCTACACCAGCTCCGAACCAGGGGGTTTGGACTTTGCCGGTGACCTTGATCTGGTTGAAATTGCCTTCAGCCGGCTCTGAATATCCCCGCTCGGGCAGCAACTTCAGATTTTGGCAATCTTCACGGAAGAAGCGCAAAATGGCATCCGTGCCCACAATCGGCTTCTGGAACGGAGCCTGCAGGGCGCCATCGGGCAAGAAGAGCTCGATCAAGCTATCGAAGTCGTTGGCATTGAGGCGATCCATATAGGCATTGACCGTGGGATTGATCACGCCCTCAATAAACACCTTTTTGCGCAAGTCTTCAGGGGTGGCTGCCGCCACTGGCTCCATCACCCGTTGGCCTTCTCCCTTGGCGGGATCGAAGCCCATGTCCACCACAAAGTTGCGCAGCAAGGTGATTTGCTGACCCTGCTCAACGGCCTTGACTGAACCCAACACCGCCGAGGCGTTGGCTGAGAGTTGATAACCCTCAGGAATGGGGGCCACGAGGCCAACTGCCATCCATTCGCCCAGTTGATACCAGAAGCCCAGCTTGATATTCACCGACCAGTTGGCATAGCTGCGGCCAATGGGGGTGTCGGAGCGGTTGGCCAGATCACACATCACCTGACTTTGTTCAGCAAAGCCCATGGCCTTGATCTGGTTCAGCACGGGTTCGGCGAATTGCATACGGGCAGCGCCCGGGGCGGCCACGGTGATCGTGGAGCCCATCTCCAGATAGGCATACCAAATAAGGGCCAGCTGGTCTTCAGCGTTGAGTAGGCGGAATCGGGCTGTGATCGCTGGAACAACGTCCGCCGAAAGGGTGTCCGGAAAAATCTGGGTGGCCTTATCAAGCGTAAACATTGGCAGCCGCTCCAAGTGTTAAGTAGATTTATGAAGCCTAGCACGAACTCCCGAACACCTGTAGCCCCGGGTGTTTTGCCCCTTTCCCCCGGTTGCCTCAACAGGGCTCAGGCTCGATCCGCCTTCCTGGGGCGCAGCTCCTGAGTTCAGGCTGGGGCCACCCCGAGGCCGTGGCGAGGGTGTCCTCCATGGACATCCGGTGCCATCGTCGCCCTGGCCCGGGGATTTCGCTACGGATTGCGCGGCCCGGTGCTCCAGCCGCCTCGGGCCGCGAGGTACGGGCCCAGCCAAAGCGCCAAGACTGCGCTCCCCATTCAAGTGAACGGTAAGGCCAGGACAAGGACTGGGGGCCGGCCATCTCAACCGGTGGTTCTAAGCAGTGGTAGCAAGCGGGTGGCTTTAACAACGTTTCGATCAATGAGCTGCTCAAACCCCTGCAGCAGGGCGCCAACCCCTCATCCCACCCCGTAGAGCTGCTTGAGGCCCTCTTCGCTGGCACTCACCACCCCCCGTTCCGTGATCAGGGCCGTCACCAGGCGGGCCGGTGTGACATCAAAGGCGGGGTTGAAACCCCGGCTGCCCGTTGGCGTTAGCTGCACCTGGGTGAGGCTTACGACAGAAGCCTCGCCCCTGGGACTCTCCCCTAAAGCGGCGCCAGCGACGGGGCTCACCAGGCCCTGGATATGGGTGACTTCCCGCTCCGAGCGGGCCTCGATCGGGATCTCGGCCACCCCATCGGAGATGGACCAATCAATCGTGGACGCCGGCAAGGCCACATAGAAGGGCACGCCGTTGTCATGGGCGGCGAGGGCCTTGAGATAGGTGCCGATCTTGTTGCAAACATCGCCGCTGCGGGTGGTGCGATCGCTGCCAACGATCACCGCATCGACCTGGCCGAGCTGCATCAGGTGGCCGCCGGCGTTGTCGACGATCACCGTGTGGGGGACGCCCTCCCGGCCCAACTCAAAGGCGGTGAGGCTGGCGCCCTGGTTGCGCGGCCGGGTTTCATCCACCCACACGTGCACCTGCAAGCCAGCGCGGTGGGCCTTGTAGATCGGCGCCAGGGCCGTGCCCCAGTCCACCGTGGCCAGCCAGCCGGCGTTGCAATGGGTGAGCAGGTTGAAGGGCTCCTGCTGACGACTGGCCGGGCGGCGGGCCGCCAGCTCCTGGAACAAACGCAAGCCGTGATCGCCAATGGCTTCGCACATCAGCACGTCCTCCTCGGCGATGGCGCCCGCCTCCTGCTGGGCGGCCAGGGCCCGCTGCGCCGGCGCCAACGGCAGCACCCGCTCCCGCACCCGTTCCAGGGCCCATTGCAGATTCACGGCCGTGGGCCGGGTGGCAAGAAGCTGGGTAAAAGCCGCTGCCAGGGCTCCATCGCTGGGATCGGCCTGCAGGGCCAGCATCAGGCCGTAGGCACCGGTAACTCCAATCAGCGGAGCACCGCGCACCACCATGGTGGTGATCGCCTCAGCCGCCTGGTCCAGGCTGGTGAGCGAGCGGGTGGTGAAGGTATGGGGCAGCTGGGTCTGGTCGATCACAGCGATCGAACGGCCCCCGGCTTCGAGCCAGATGGTGCGCCAGGCCTTGCCGTCGATGTTCATGGGTTCGGGGCTCCGTCCGCAATCATCCCCTGTCGATCCGGCGATAGCCGAACCAATCGGGCACCTGGGCCTGGCTCAGCCCTTCGGGATGGGGGTCCAGCTGCACATACCAACGCTCCCCGCCCAACAACTGCAATTGCTCAATGGCCAGGCAGTCATCAACGGCGGCCAGATCATCCTTGTGCTGCTCGCGGGCCCCAACCAACCATTGGCGCTTGGCGGCTGCCTTAGCGGCCTGGGTTGAGCGGGCCACCACCAGGCCGAAGTGGTGGAGCTCGGCAAGGCAATCGGGGCGGTAGGCGCCCAGGTTCACAAACCAGAGCCGCTCGGGCCGGGGCGCGGGCGGTTCGGGCCCCAGGGTCACGGCATAGCCATCGATCGCCCGAACCGCCATGGTGCTGTCCAGATGCAAACCCTCACGCCGCCCAAACCACTGGCGCCGCAGCATGGGGATCGTGTCATCAATGCTGAGACCGGCGACAAAACGCACGTCGTGCAGCTCGATGTGGCAGCCGGCCATGCGGCCGCCGAGCACCACCAGGAACAGCTGGGGAGCGGTCCTGGCCTGAGCCGCTCGCCATACTGAACTGTCCTGCCCCACCAGCATGTCAAGCCTGGGTTTTGCCAATGGCGACAGCATGCCATCCCTGGGACTTGGCACCTGGAAGGCGGCCCCAGGGGAGGTGGCTGGAGCCGTGACGGCGGCCCTGGAACTGGGCTACCGCCACCTTGATTGCGCCTCGATCTATGGCAACGAGGCCGAGATCGGCGAGAGCTTGAAGCAGGCCTTCGCCGCTGGCGGGCTCCAGCGCGACCAGATCTGGATCACCTCCAAGCTCTGGAACGACTGCCATGCCCCCGAAGACGTGCGCCCAGCCCTGGAGCGCACCCTGGCGGATCTGGGCCTGGCCAGCCTCGACCTCTATCTGCTCCACTGGCCCGTGGCCCATCGCCATGGCGTGCTGATGCCCCAGCAGGCCTCCGACCAGCTCAGCCTGGAGCAACGGCCGATCGCCACCACCTGGCGCGCGATGGAGGAGCTGGTGCGGGCCGGTCTGGTGCGCCACATCGGCGTCTCCAACTTCAGCCAGGCCAAGCTGGCCGCCCTACTGGCGGGGGCCGAGCTGCCCCCCGAGGTGAACCAGGTGGAACGCCATCCCTACCTGCAACAACCCGAGTTGCTGGCCTTCTGCCAGGCCAACGCCATCGGGATCACGGCCTATGCGCCCCTGGGCTCGCCACCGGCCGGCACCACCTCGCCCCTGCTGGCCGATCCGGTGATCAGCACGATTGCGGCGGCCCATGGCACCAGTGCGGCCCAGGTGCTGCTGGCCTGGGGAATCGCCTGCAGCACTGCGGTGATTCCCAAATCCGTCCATCCCCAGCGCCTGGCCGCCAACCTGGCGGCGGCCCAGCTGACCTTGGGCGCCTCCGAACTGGCCCAGATCACCGCCCTCGATCGGAGCGAACGCTTCATTGACGGCAGCTTCTGGGAGCTGCCTGGCGGCCCCTACAACCTGGCCAACCTCTGGGATGAACCGATGGGCGGGGCCTGAACCGGGCTCGGCAGGCGGTCAGGGCGGATCGGAGACGATGGACCAGCGCTGGGAATCGGCTTCGGCAGGGCTCCGGGCGCGCGAACCCTGTTCAAGCTACGGGATCTGCCTGGGGAGAGGGTGCTGGTGGAAGCCCTTGCTCGTGCTGTGCCACTTTCTGGGGATACTTCGTCTGGGATGGGAAGCATTATGAATTGCGGCGCTAGGTCGTATAACTAGGTTCCCGCAGGATGGCGAGACGACCTTCTTATGCTTCCCCATCGTCGTGCCGTTGACTATACGCCGCTCCTGCATGTCACCGAGTCCCTGTTGGATCGCATCTCTGGCAAGGGCTGGATGGCGGCCATCGCCGATCGACTGGGCTGGCAAGATCAACTCCGCATTAATCGTTGTGCCCTGACCTTTCCGGGGCCGAACCAGGCACTGGCACCGCTGCGCATCGCCTTCGCGTCTGATTTTCATGCTGGCCCCACCACCCATGCAAGGACCATTACCCAGGCCTGCCAGGTCTTGCGTGATCTCAAGCCGGATCTCCTTTTGCTGGGGGGTGACTTTGTGTCCTATCGGGCCAGCCACATCGAAGCGCTCGCGCAGCAGCTAGGGGAAGTGCCAGCTCCCTGCGGGCGTTTTGCCGTGCTCGGCAACCATGACCTTTGGGCGGATGATCGGCTGATTGTGGAGCATTTAAATCGGGCGGGCATCCAGGTTCTTGTTAACAAAAACGTCCAGTTGCCACCGCCCTACAGCCATGTCTGGCTCTGCGGACTGGATGATCCCAGCTCAGGACGTCCCGATGCCGCAGCCATGTTCCGGGGGGCCGGCCCATGCCGGATCGTGCTGATGCACTCCCCTCAGGGAGTGCCCCACATTGATAAATACGCCTATGATCTTGCCGTCTGTGGTCACACCCATGGAGGCCAGATTTGCCTGCCCAATGGTCGCCCGATCATCCTCCCCTCGGGGCGATACAACCGGCGCTATCCATCGGGGCATTTCCAGATTGGCAACCAGCGACTGTTTGTGAGTCGTGGTGTTGGCTATGGGGGCCTGCCAGTGCGTCTTTTTGCTCCACCTGATGTGCTGAGCTGCGCCATTTCATGGCGTCATGATAGTTAGCCCTGGGGGCATCGCCCTAGCCGAGCCATCCGGTTGCGACGGCCGATCTGCAACGTTCGGACCTTAATTGGGTGACTGGGAGTCGCTCCAACCATCGACGCGGGGACGCTCAGCTGTGCTCGCGTAGGAAGGCAATCGCACCGATTAATTCTTCGGCGAAGCGATCGATTTCCTCAATGGTGGTGGTGAAGCTAAGGCTAGCCCGAGCCGAGGCGGCCAGCCCGTAGTGGCGGTGCAGGGGCTGGGTGCAGTGGTGGCCGCTGCGGATGCAGATGCCGGCGGAATCGAGCAATTCGGCCAGATCATTGGCGTGCAGGCCGGCCACACTGAAGGCGGCTAAGGCGCCGCGGTCTGGCTGCTGCTGGGGGGTGGGGCCGAGAATTCGCAGCCCTTCGATTGCCTCGAGCCGGGCAAACAAGTGGGCCGTGAGCTGCTGCTCCCAGGCGTGGATGCGCTCCAGCCCAAGGCCATTGAGGTAGTCCAGGGCCGCCCCCATGCCGATCGCCTCGCCGATGGCGGGGGTACCGGCCTCAAATTTGTGGGGCAGGCCGGCCCAGGTACTGCCATCAAGGAACACGTCCTGGATCATCTCGCCGCCGCCCAAGAAGGGGGGCATGGCCTCCAGAAGGGATTCCCGCGCCCAGAGAAAGCCCATCCCCGTGGGTCCACAGAGCTTGTGGGAGGAGCCCACCAGGAAATCGGCGCCGAGCTGGCCCACATCCACGGGCAGGTGGGCCAGGCTCTGGCAGGCATCCACCAGCAGCAGGGCGCCGGCGGCGTGGGCCAGGCTTGCGATCTCGGCGATCGGGTTGAGGCAGCCCAGGGTGTTGCTCACCTGGACCAGGCTCACCAGGCGGGTGCGCCCGCTGAGCTGGGCCTTGAAGTCGACCAAGTCCAGTTCGCCGCTGTCGGTAAGACCGACATGGCGCAGGACGCAGCCGGTGCGGGCCGCCAGCAGCTGCCAGGGCACCAGGTTGCTGTGGTGCTCCATGACGCTGAGCAGCACCTCATCGCCGGCTTTGAGGTTGGCGTCCCCCCAACTGCGGGCAACCAGGTTGATCGCTTCGCTGGCGTTGCGGGTGAAAACAATCTCGTGGGGCGAAGCGGCACCAACAAAGGCCGCTGTCTTGGCGCGGGCCCCTTCAAACCCCTCGGTGGCCCGGGCGCTGAGCTGGTGGGCGCCCCGGTGCACGTTGGCGTTGTCGTGGTCGTAGTAGTGCTGTAGGGCAGCCAGCACCTGGCGGGGCTTTTGGCTGGTGGCGGCGTGGTCGAGATAGATCAGGCGCTGGCCCAGGCAGGCTGTTTGGGCCAGCAAGGGGAAATCGGGGCGCGTTTGGGCGCCTAGGTTTGACCCAGCCCCGGGGATGGAGCCAACCTGGCTACCGGCGTTAGCCGTGCCGTGGGCGTTAGTCGGGATGTTGCTCAAAACATTGGCACTCGAACCCATCAGCCCCCCTCGCCCTCCAAGCCTTCACGTCCCGATTCAACTGCGATTGCTGGCCCACGATCCGACCCATGGGTGGCGAGCAGAGATTCAAACGGGCACCAGCGCCGGGCCGGTGCCGGCAGTTCGCGCAGCACCTCTTCGCAGAAGGCGCGCTTAAGCAGGGCTGACGCCTGGTCGGCGGCGATGCCGCGGCTCTGCAGATAAAACAATTCGTCCTGCTGCAAGCAGCTCACGGTCGCGCCGTGGGCGCAGCGCACGTCATCGGCCACGATCTCGAGCTCGGGCTTGGTGTCGATGCGGGCCCGATCGGAGAGCAACAGGCTGCGGCTGAGCTGGGCCGCATTGGTGCGTTGGGCGGCCCGGGACACCCGAACGGCGCCATTGAACACGCTGCGGCCCCGGCCATCTGCCACGGCCTTATGGAGCTGGTCGAGCTGGCCTTCGGGGCCGCCAAAGGCCATGTGGCTATGGGTGTCGGCAATCTGGTCGCCTGCCACCACCTGTAAGCCGCGCAGGGTGGTGGTGGCGCTGCCATCGACTTGTTCGATGCGAGGTTCCAGCCGGGAGACGCCCCAGCCGGCACTCACGGCCACCAGGCTGACGTGACTCTCGGGCTCCTGCTCTAGGGCCAGATGGGCTAGCAAGGCCGCGTCCACCTGGCCCAGGGCCACCAGAGCGTGTTCAAGCCTGGCACCCCGGCCTAGGTGGGCCTCCAACACCAGGCTGGTGAGGCCCGCTCCGGTGGCCGTGAGCCGCTGGCAGAGCTGCAATTGGGCCTTTTCTTCCAGGATCAGCAGCACCCGCAAGGGCTGCAGCTCCGAGGCTGCATCACTCACCAGCTCCAGGCTCACCTGGCTGCGACTGGCGACGCGCAGGGCCAGCAGTTGGGAGGCACTGGCATGGTTGAGCTCAACCGGCCAGTGCTGCTCGCAGCCAGTCGCGGCCAGGGTGTGGCCCAGGGCCAGGGCCAGCTCTGATTCGGAGAGGGGGGACACCCCCGCTGGCAAGACCACCCCAGCAAGGGGATCGCTGCCCCCATCGAGCTTCAGGCGCAGGGTCCCTGGCCCAGATTGGGAGGTGCCTTGCCGGGCGAGCCCATCAGTGGCGGCGCCCCTGGAGAGGGCAGCGCTGGGATTGAGGTCAAGGCCGGCCAACAGGGCCAGGTCGGTAAAACGCCAGGCTTCCTGGCGCCGGGAAGGCCCTTGCAGGGCCGCCAGGGCCTCGCGGCCGCGCCGCTGCACGGCGGCCAAGGGGCCCGAAGGGGCCGGCAACCGGGCCAACAGGTCTGAGGTCCAGCCCGCCAGGCCCTTCGCAGAAACGGTGCTGATCCCCATCAGCCCAGCTCCAGGGCCGCCAATTCCTGGTCCACCCAGTCGTAGCCGCGCTCTTCTAGCTCAAGGGCCAGCTCGCGGCCACCCATGCGCAGGATCCGGCCAGCGGCCATCACATGGACAAAATCGGGTGTGATCGCCTCCAGCAGCCGCTGGTAATGGGTGATCAACAGGGTGGCGGTATCGGCGGTGGCGAGCTGGCTGACGCCGGCGGCCACGATGCGCAGGGCATCGATATCCAGGCCCGAATCGGTTTCATCGAGGATCGCCACTAGGGGCTCCAGCAGGGCCATCTGCAGAATCTCGTTCCGTTTTTTTTCACCCCCTGAAAAACCCTCATTCACACTGCGATCGAGGAAGGCTGGATCCATCTGCACCACCTTGATGCGCTCGCGGACTAGGTCCTCAAAGGCAAAGGTGTCGAGTTCCTCCTGGCCGAGCTGGACCCGACGGGCATTGGTGGCCACCCTTAGAAATTCCAGATTGCTCACCCCCGGAATCTCCACGGGATATTGGAACCCGAGGAACACCCCCAACCGGGCCCGTTCTTCGGGCGAGAGCTCCAAAAGGTTCTGCCCCCGGTAGGTCACCGTGCCTGCGGTCACCGTGTAGGCGGGATGGCCCGCTAGCACCTTGGAGAGGGTGCTTTTGCCGCTGCCATTACGGCCCATCACCGCATGGATCTCGCCAGCCCGCAGGGTGAGATCAACTCCCTTAAGGATCGCATTGTCCTCCACACGGGCATGGAGCCCAGTGATCTCAAGCAAAATGTCGGCGTCGGGGCGAATCACGGGCGAGAAAACAAATGAATCAGAAATAGAAACAGCCGCCGCCAGCGTTGGCAGCATAGAAGGCGGATCGCAGGGCTAGCCGACCGACCCTTCCAACTTCAGGGCTAACAACTTGTCCGCTTCGGCGGCGAACTCCATCGGCAATTGGTTAAAGACGTCGCGGCAGAAACCACTCACCATCATTGACACGGCCTCCTCAAAGGCGATGCCCCGGCTTTGCAGATAGAAGAGCTGATCCTCCGACATGCGGCAGGTGCTGGCCTCATGCTCCACCGATGCCAGGGGCTGCTGGGAGCGGATGTAGGGATAGGTGTTGGCGGCGGCCTGGTCGCCGATCAACATCGAGTCGCACTGGCTGTAATTGCGGGCTCCCACGGCCTTGGGACCGATCTGAACCAGGCCCCGATAGCTATTGGCGGAATGGCCAGCGCTGATGCCCTTGCTGACGATCGTGGAGCGGGTGCGGGGGCCCACGTGCACCATTTTCGAACCGGTATCAGCCTGTTGGTAGTTATTGGTGAGGGCCACTGAATAGAACTCGCCGACCGAATCAGCCCCCTGCAGCACACAACTGGGGTATTTCCAGGTGATCGCCGAACCTGTTTCTACCTGGGTCCAACTGATCTTGCTGCGATCGCCGCGGCAGTGGCCCCGCTTAGTCACGAAGTTGTAGATCCCGCCGACACCGTGCTCATCTCCGGCATACCAGTTCTGGACGGTGGAATACTTGATCGAAGCGTCATCGAGGACCACAAGCTCAACCACGGCCGCGTGCAGCTGGTTGGTGTCAAACATCGGCGCCGTGCAACCTTCCAAATAACTCACCGAAGCCCCCTCTTCCGCCACGATCAAGGTGCGCTCAAACTGGCCAGTATCACCCGAGTTGATGCGGAAATAGGTGGAGAGCTCCATCGGGCATTCAACCCCCTTAGGAATGAACACGAAGGATCCATCACTGAAGACAGCCGAATTAAGGGCTGAATAATAGTTGTCGTTACTAGGCACAACCGTACCCAGATAACGCTCAATCAACTCAGGGTGCTCCTTGACAGCCTCACTGATGGAACAGAAGATCACCCCATGCTCTGCCAACTTCTCCTTGTAGGTGGTAGCAATCGAAACGCTATCAAATACAGCATCGACGGCTACATTGGTGAGGCGCTTCTGTTCACTTAAAGGAATGCCAAGCTTGTCAAAAGTTTCAAGCAGCTTCGGATCCACCTCATCGAGGCTGGCCTTTTTGTCGCGCTGCTTCGGAGCTGCGTAATAAATAATATTTTGGAAATCGATCGTTGGATAGCCAAGGGCAGCCCAATCGGGCGTTTCCATCTGCAGCCACTGGCGATAGGCCCGCAGCCTAAAATCAAGTAAAAAAGCCGGCTCGTCTTTTTTACTTGAGATTAAGCGAACGACGTCTTCACTGAGGCCCTTGGCGATTTTTTCGGTTTCAATATCAGTTACGAAGCCGTACTTGTACGGCTGACTGACGAGATCACCAACGCTGGCTGCCGTGGTCATGGCCTTTTATCCAAGGGAACAATGGGCCTGAATCTCTTCGGCTGAGATGGTTTGTTTATCGCAGCGGAAGGCGTTGTCTTCGGTAAGGAACAGCATGCAATGGCATTCCTTACGCTCCCGCATGGGCACACAGGGGCAGTTCCAGAAGGCCTGTTGGACCTCAGCTTGCTTGTCCTCGTAGTGGCGGCAAGGGCAAAGGGCGCCGCCCAGCTCGTCTTTATGGCGGGCTAGCCCTTCCAACACCACCGCCGTCACGCCGGAATCAATGCAGAAATAGGTGCCGGTGCGCTGGGCGTAGGTCTCGGCAAACTTGCGGATCACCTCGAGGCTGTCACTGGCCTTGGACGCCTCGGCGGAGGTTGTGGTGTCGGACATGGGCGGCAAGTGAACGGCAGAGTGGTGCCAGAACCGGGGCCAGATCAGGCCTTAATGGACCCGAAAGCCAGTTGGCATCAATAACGAAACCAAGGTGTTTCGTTACCGATAACCCTAGGGCACAGAAGCCGGCGCCGGTTGCTGATTGCCAATTCTGCCCCGCGCCAAACCACCCCCATCCTTCCGCCTGCCAAGGGCAGGGCCACCACCACAACCGCAAAACAAACGTGGCAAGGTGGTTGTTCAGGCTGCGGCCATGCCTAGGGCCATGACACTGTCCGGCCAACCCACGCCGCCATCAGCGGCCCAGCAGGGCTCCCGAAGCGGCGGTCCCCCTGAACCAGGGAAGCACCAGTCGGCTGGGACCAGCTCCGTGCCCATGGCTGCTGCGGCAACAGCTGGCTCCGCCAGCGCCCCCACCCGGGAAGCGGTGCTGTCCCTGTTGCTGCGCCAGGGCGAGGCCACGGCCGCCGACCTCGCCGCCCAGTTGGTGGTGTCTGTCCAGGTCATGCGCCGTCACCTGCGCTCCCTTGAAGACGATGGCTTAGTGCTGGCCAGCCCCAGCTCCGAAGGGCCGGGCCGTCCCAGCAATCACTGGGGCCTGACGCGGGAAGGCCGTAGCCGCTTCCCCGATGGCAGCGAACATTTCGCCCTCGGCCTACTGGATTCGCTGGCCGCAAGCCTGCCCGCCCAAATTGTGGCCCAGCTGCTGGGTCAACAGGCAGAAGCCCAAGCAGAGGTTTACCGCCAGAACATTGGCTCCGGCTCCTTAGCCGAACGGATCGAGCGGCTGGTCGACCTACGCCGCCGCGACGGCTACGTGGCTGAAGTTCAGCGGGACAGCGAGGGGCCGGGCTGGGTGATGAGTGAATTCCATTGCTCGGTGATGCGAATCGCCGAGCAATTTCCCCAGGTCTGCGACCAGGAGTTGCAACTGATTCGCCAAACTTTCCCCGACTGCCAGGTGGATCGGGTGCAGTGGCGCCTGGAGGGTGGGCACTCCTGTGGCTTCCGCCTCCAGCTCAATCCGGCCCCTAATTCAGGGCCAGGGTGCTGAGCCCCGAGGAGCTGGCCGAACTGGAAGCCAGCTTGCTGCCGGCCCTGGAGCGCCACCACCTGCGGCTACTGGCCCACAGCCTGCGCAGCCTCCAGGCGGCCGCAGACCGCCGCAACGGCCCCCTGCCGGCCCGGGCCGAGCTGCTGGCCTGGGCCCTGAACCAACCTGAACTACAGGCCGATAGGGGCTTTTGCCAAGCCTTTCTCGACCAGCTGCAAGGGGCCGGCATCCAGCTAGAGCGCATCGCCCAGGACATAAGCGCCCCCAAGCAAGCCATCAACGCAACGGAGCCGGACGCCGCTGGCCCCCTGGGTCTGGACCTGGAGGACCTGGTGGCCTGGGCCCAGCGCCAGGCGGACCGCCGCATTGAGAAGATCAAGGCATCTGAGTCGTTCCCTTGAGCAGCCCTGAGCCGGTCTCCAGCAGCCCCTCCCCCATCACCCCCCAGGGGCCAGGCCGCCTGGCCATCAAAGATGCCCTCAGCTTTTTCCAGTTGAGCTGTGGGCGCTGGCGTTCCCAGCGCAGTAGCCACCACCTGCTGCACCGCCGCGCCGAGGCCGGCGGTTCCCTGATCGTGGTGGAGGAGCTCCTGGTGGACGATCCCCGCCTGGCGTCGATTGCCCAGCTGCATGGCCAGGACCCCGCTGGCCTGGCGGGGGGCTGCCGGGTGCGCTGGAGCGGCTCCATGGCCTGGGACAAGGCCGGCGAAGACCACCAGGGCGAGAGTGTCTTCGGGCTGATCCCCACCGATGGGCGGGGCCGCTCTGGCCTGCTGCTACGGGACCGGGGCTACGCCGAAACGGCTCCAGTAGCTGGCCACTTCCGCATGGACGACCGGGACGACCTGCTGCTGAGCACCGCCTACGAAACGATGAGCTCCCTTGAGCGCTTCTCCTTTGCCGGGCCCAACGTGCGCCTGCGAACCAGCACGGTGGAGGGGCTCTCGAATACGGCCTCGTTCTGCGTGGAAACCCGTTGCAGCGACGGGGACGAGCCGGACCTGACAGCCCTCCCGCCCGCAGCCAGCGCCAACCCCGGGAGCGGCACCAGCCTGTCGCCCCTGGGCTGGTAATAAACGTTACGGACTGTGAGCCCTGGCCCGGCCCAGCCGGCCCTCACCGGGGTGGACTTCTACGATCAACCGCAACGGATGCTGAAGTTTCGAGTGGCCCTTCCTCTTCTGAAGTACGCGCCCAGCACGCAAAATTCTCGCGTGAAGGCTCTGCGGGTGGGTTCGGATGAGGATCCGAAAGCCGTCTCCATGGACAAGGCCATGGACCGGGAAGACCAAAACTCCGTGATCGAAGCGGCCTACCGGCAGATCTTTTTCTATGCCTTCAAGGTCGATCGGGATCGCAACCTGGAATCCCAGCTGCGCAACGGTCAGATTTCAGTGCGCGATTTCATTCGTGCTCTATGCCTCTCTGACACCTTCAACCGCAGCTTCTACAACCTCAACAGCAACTATCGGGTGGTCCGCCACTTGGTAGAAAAGTTGCTCGGCCGTCAAGTTTATGGCAAGGCGGAGGAAATCGCCTGGTCTGCGGTAATCATGACCCGGGGGATTCAAGGGGCTATCGATGACATCCTCGACAGCCAGGAGTATCTCGAGAACTTTGGCTACGACACAGTCCCTTACCACCGCAACCGGGTGGTTGGTTCTAGGGATTTGGGTGAAACCCCCTTCAACATCACCACCCCCCGCTACGAGGCCTATTACCGCGGTGTTCTGGGCTTCCCCCAGATCATCTACACCGGCACGGCCCGCAGCCTGCCCGATCGCGCCCGCCAACGCCGCGGCGGCTACCCCGAGGACTATCTCCCCTGGGTTCGCACCCTTCCAGCCAGCCGCAACCCCGGCAACTCCGGCGGCAGTGCCAACATCGACTACCTGGCAAAAGTGCCCTATCGCAGCATCGGTCGCTAAGAGCCCTTGGTGCATGGGCAGGAGGCCCGATGCACATTTGCAGCACGCGAGCGGCGGGTCATCCCGCCGCTTTTTTATGTCCACCACTCAAATTGGCCGCATCTGGGGGTCAGTGGATCCTGACGTCATCGGGGAGGGGCGGAGGGATCACCGAAAAGGAGTGCAGACTGATCCCAAATAAAATTGGAGGAACTGTGAGCCAAGCCCTGTCTTCGTTGGCCAAAATGACCCTGCGGCAGCTGCGCCAGGTCGCTAGCGATCTGGGCGTGTCCCTCTACAGCCGTAAAACTAAAGAGCAGCTGGTGAACGCCATTAGTACCCACCAGCCCCTAGCCAGCAGCAACGGTGACGCCGAAACCACGGCAGATCAGGCCTGGAGAGATCCCAGCCTCAGCAGCCTCGAAGCCGACTTGGCCCCAGCCCCCAGACCCGAGTCCGACACCCGGGTGGTGTTCCTGCCCCGGGATCCCCAATGGGCCTATGTGTTCTGGGAGATCTCCGATGGGGATCGGCAGCAGGCCCAACAGGCCGGCGCCAGCGAGCTCTGCCTGCGGGTCGCCGATGTCACCGGCCTGAGCGGCGGCGGCAGCCACCCCCAAACCCTCCAGGAAGTGACCGTCAATAGCCATGCCACCGAGTGGTATTTGCCGGTGCCCCTGAGTGATCGGGACTACCGGGTTGAACTGGGCTACCGCAAGGGCGGTGGTGGTTGGATCTCCCTGGCCACCTCGGCCGTAGCCCGGGTACCGGCCCTCCATCCGAGCGAGCAGATCTACGACCAGTTCGTGCCCTTCTCCCTGGACACCACGCCGCTGCAAGCGGTCGAGGCTCCTCAAGGCAGCGCCAGAATCGACAGCCATAGCGACAGCCATAGCGACAGCCGCAATGACAACAGCTTGCACGAGCGGCTCTACCAAGCCGCCACCCTGCCTGCCAGCCGCTGGCGCCACCTGGTTCGGGGCTCGGAAGCGTTCCACGAAGATGAATTAGCCGGCTCGGCCGCCTTAGCAGCTGGTGGCCAATCCTCTGGGGTTGGGGTCTGGGCCAGCGGCCGCAACGAATCCGGCGCCGGGGCGATGACCTCCCGCCAACGGGCCTTCTGGCTGGTTGCCGATGCCGAACTGATCGTCTACGGCGCCACCGACCCTTCAGCCCGCCTGTGCATCGGCGATGAGGAAGTGCCCCTCTCCAGCGATGGCACCTTCCGGGTTCAAGTGCCCTTCCGGGACGGCCAGCAGATCTATCCGATTAAGGCGGTGGCCGCCGATGGCGACCAAAAGCGCAACATCACCCTGGAATTTGAACGGCGTACCCCGGAAGACAACACCAACACGGCAAGCCAAGCCGTGGCGGAATGGTTCTGATCCGATGACCTCCCCGATCCCCACCACCGTTCTCAAGCCAATCGTGGCCCTCACCCCCATGGTTGGGGCCGTGGTGCTGCCCCTGTTGGTGCCGATCCTGATGGTGCGTGTCAGCATTGGCGCCGGGGTTGCGGCTGCCGTTGTCGTTAGCTGCATCTGGTTCACATTGATGCTGCGCACCTCGGAAATGCCTCACCACGGCTAACGCTTCCAGACGTCATTGCTGAGCCGAGCAGAGGGCTCCTAGCCCATACGTCCTAGCCCTGGCGCCTGGGTCCCGAAGTCCTGGATCAGCAGCAAAGCGCCGCACAAACCGGGAACCCTCGCTGCAGCAAGTACTAGCGAAGCGATGGTTGACCTGCCTGATTTAAACGTCGCCTGGCTCCAGCAACCGGCAGGGCCCCAAGCCGTTTTGGGGGGCGGGCCAAGCCAAGCGCCCCAGCGGCTGGAGCTGCTCCCAGCAGCCCCGAGGCGATCAAAGCTTCCAGGTCTCCAGGCCCCCAGGATCCTGGGCCTGGCGGCCTGCCTTGTCCTGACGCTGAGCGGTTGCAGCCAGGCCGGGCGAATCATGGGCCAGGCCCCCGAGGAGTTGCCCCTGCCGCCTGGCTTTGCCTTGGCCTTTAACCACCGGGCCGACCGCCACTACCGAAGTCCCATCAGCCAGCGGGAACGAGCCGGCGACGATCTTGAAGCCATGCTGCTAGCGGCGATTAACTCCGCAAAACGAGATGTGCTGGTTGCCGTTCAGGAGTTGTCCCTGCCCCGGGTAGCCGAAGCGCTGGTGGCCAAGCAACGGCAGGGGGTTCGGGTGCGGGTCGTGCTCGAGAACACCTACAGCACCCCCTGGAGCGACGAACACGCTGCCGATCTCAGTCCCCATCTACGCCTACGCCGTCAGCAATTGATGGCCCTGGCCGACCAGGACCACAACGGAGAGCTCAGCCCAGGCGAGATCGAGCGGGGGGATGCGGTGACCATCCTGCAGCGGGGCGGAGTACCCGTGATCGATGACCGCGAAGACGGCAGCGCCGGCAGCGGTTTGATGCACGCCAAATTCCTGGTGGTAGATCAGAAATTGGTAGTGACGGGATCGGCCAACTTCACCCCCTCCTGCATCCACGGCGATTTCGATGATCCGCGCACCCGCGGCAACGTCAACCACTTGATGCGTATCGAAAGCCCGGCCCTGGCCGACCGGTTTGGGGTCGAATTCAACCGCTTCTGGGGCGATGGGCCCGGCGGTGCCGCCGATAGCCAGTTCGGTCTCAACAAGCACGCAGGCGGCGTCGACACGGTGATGGTGGGCCCGACCCGGGTGCGCCTCCTGTTTGCACCCCACCGCCGCAGCGATCCCCACCACGGATTGAACCTGCTGGCCCAAGTGCTCGCAGGCAGCAAACGCCACCTGGACCTGGCCCTGTTTGTCTTTTCCGCCCAGAATCTCAGCAACACCTTGGGCCAGCTCAAGGCCAAGGGCGTCCAGATCCGGCTCCTGGCCGACCCTGGTTTTGCCAATCGTCCCTATTCAGAAGTACTCGACCTGCTGGGGCTGGCCCTGCCGGATCGCCACTGCAAATTGGAAGCTGCCAACCAGCCCCTGGCCGCCCCCCTGGAGGGGGTGGCCACCCCGAGACTGGCGGGAGGCGACAAACTTCACCACAAGGTCGCCGTGATCGACAAGCGCACCGTGGTCACCGGCAGCTTCAACTGGAGCCCTTCGGCGGCCCATCAGAACGATGAGGTGCTAATGATCATCGAATCACCCCAACTGGCGGCCCATTTCAACCGGGAAATCGATCGGCTCTGGACGGGGGCTGAGCTGGGGATCACCCCGCGGCTACAGCGCAAACTGGCCCGGCTCAAGCAACAATGCGGGAGCGGCGGCCAGAGGGTTTAAGCAGTTCTTGCCGGAATTCTGCTCGAACCGCAGGCCGGCTGGATCCCACCCACCAAGGTGACCAGCCGGAAGGGGCCCGGTCCCGGGACCAGGACGGCAAGCACTCCGAAACGGTCAGCCCGTCACGATCGGCTCGCCGTTGGCATAGCGATTGTGAAAGCGGAACCAATCCTCGGCGGAGAGGGCATTGGGGACAATTGCTTTGAAGTCGTCTGGATTTGCGGCGATACCCTCGTTTTCAAAATAGAGGCACATGTGGTGGAGGTCGTTAAGAAACAGCCGGCGCAAGGCTATTGGCATGGCTAAACGGGCACGGACGGGCACCCCGCTGACGGTTTGCAAGGCCGCTGCGATGGCCGCAAGATCGCCCTGCCAAGTGACCACATCCAAGGACTTGCCGGCCCAGTCCTCGGGATGGTGGAAGGCAATCGCTGCGGCGCGACCAATGTCGTAGGTGGAGCAAAATTTACAGTGCTTTTCCGTCAAGAAACTGACCCTACCTTTCTTGAGAGGATTCCAGTTAGCAGCATCATCGAGATTTTCAAAAAAAGCCGCCGGTCTTAGAATCGTATGGCGCAGGCCGGACTGCCGGAGCTGGTCCTCCAAGGTCACCTTTGCCTTGATGTGGTGGGTCTTGGCGTCAAAGCGCTCCGCATCGGCAACGCTCATGAAAATCAAGTGATCCACGCCTGCCGCCTTAGCCGCATCAATCGCATGCTTACCTTGCTCAACCTCACGCTTAATCGAATGGTTGGCGGCCCTAAAATAATCGGTGAGTACGAAGATCTTCCTGGCGTTGGACTCAACCAATGCCCGGTCTAGATCATCTCGCCGCGTGTAGTCGGCCAGAACCGGTGTAACGCCGAGAGCCGCAAGGGGTCCTGGGGCGGATCGCGTCGTGCCATACACGTCAAAGCCGGCCTCAACCAGGGCCAGGCAGACATTACGCCCCGCCTTTCCCGTCGCGCAAAGCACCAACACCCTGTCGTTCACCATTGCAGTCGCAATCAACTTGGCTGCAAGTCTGAACAGGCCGTGTTCAGCCGTCAAGCAGGCACTAAACTATCAGCAGATTACCCAAAGGAAACCTTGGAGACACTGAAAACAACTGAAATACCTGAGATTTCAAAAAACATAGAAAGCCTGCAAGCCCGAGGCGAGGGTCCCCCCATCCGCCAGGAAAGCGACCATCGCTATATCAAGAAGGGAGAAAACATGGAGTGCTTTTACTTCCAGGAGGCAAAGAGACGGATCGGCGATAAATGGTCGCTACTGGTGCTCTTTATCCTCAAGGATGGCAGCCTGCGTTTTAATGGCTTGCTCAGGGGCGTGGAGGGAATCTCCCAGAAAGTACTGTCCACCACCTTGAGGGACCTCGAACGCGATGGCTATCTCTCCAGGCAGGTGTTGGCCACCACGCCGCCAGGGGTGGCCTACTCCCTGACGGACATGGGGCGGGGATTTCTGAGCGTCCTAGGAACCCTGTCCACCTGGGTCGAGCACCATTGGCAGGAGATGGAGCAAAGCCGCCATACCTTTGACCAGCAAAGCGCAATCGATCGGGATTAAGGGGCCCTGCTGGCCCTAACCAATCCCAACACCAGGCGACCTGGGACAAGGCCGACGCCAGATGGGGCTAACCAATATCTGGCACGAAATCATCAACAATCCCAGCTTCCCAGGGCGAGGGGGAACAGAAGTGCTCAACAAGCGCGTGAAAAGAGACTGCCAACCACAACGAAGCAGCCGCTAGCCGCGAGGAGACAGGCAACGACAATCCCGTGAAACACCAGAGAGGGGGGTGCCATCTCCCAATCCGCCCCCCCCCTGGCCCGTCCTTGACAGCTGTACAAACCGTGACTAGTGCCAACCGTAACTGGGCCGCCAACCCAGGCTGCCCCTGCCAGGCCCTGGCGCCGCCAGCGATGATGGTCCCAATTGATCCGGTTCCATGGCTCTGCCCCCCCGCTCCCCCCAGGCCCAGGGACGCCGGCGAATCACCGGCTTGATCCTGCTGCTTGCCAGTTGCGGTGGCCTGGCGGCCCGGGCCGGCTCTCCTGCGGAGATCCCTTACCCCAGCAGGGAAACCCTGCGCAAGGTGCAACTGGCGGCCGTGGCCTGCGCCCGGGACAACAGCGCTGCTAGCTGCAGCCAGGCCAAGGCCCTAGCCGATCCCCTGATCGATCACCCCCTGATGGCCTCCGGCTGCAAGGACCTGCTCTGGACGATCACCTACCGGGCCAAGCCCGCCGATCGCAACAGCTACGAGCGGCGTGAGGGACTAGAGCAGCCGGCGGAGTCGATGGTGCGCAGCTGCCAGTTGCGGGAGCCCCCTACCCCCACCAGCCAGGGGAGTGGCAAGCCTGCCGCTAAGGACAGCGGCTTCAAGTTCGGCAACTAGCTCAACTAGAGGCAGCAAGCCCCCTCCGGCCCCAGTGGCACGATCTACAGGGACAACGGGCCCTGGAGATCGCACCTGGCCTGTCAGGTCGCCTGGGCAGCCCCATGGGCCGTCCCCGACAGGCGTAACTTGGGGCCACCAAGGCCTGCCCCGATGACCAGCAGCGTGCTCCAGGTGGCGCTCGACAAGCCGTTTAGCGACCAGAAACCGGGGACCTCCGGTCTGCGCAAAAGCAGCCGTCAGTTCGCCACGCCCCATTACCTGGAAAGCTTCATTGAGGCGATTCTGCGGGTCTTGCCGGGGGTTGCAGGCGGAACCCTAGTGGTCGGTGGCGACGGGCGCTATGGCAATCGCCCGGCCATCGATCGGATCCTGCGCATGGCCGCCGCCCACGGCGTGGCCCAGGTGATCACCACCACCGGCGGCATCCTCTCAACCCCAGCCGCCTCCAACCTGATCCGCAAACACGGCGCCATCGGCGGCATCATCCTTTCGGCCAGCCACAACCCGGGCGGCCTTGATGGCGACTTTGGCGTCAAGGTGAATGGTGCCAATGGCGGCCCCACCCCCGAATCGCTCACCGATGCGATCTACGCCTGCAGCCTGAGTTTGGAGGGCTACCGCATTTGTGAAGCAGCGCCCATCAGCCTCGATAGCCCTGGCAACCATCAGATCGGCTCGATGCAGGTGCAGGTGATTGATGGGGTCGACGACTACATCACCTTGATGCAGGGCCTGTTTGATTTCGATCAGATCGCCGATCTGCTGCGGGGCGATTTCCCGATCGCCTTCGATGCCATGCATGCGGTCACCGGCCCCTATGCCAAACGGCTCCTCGAAGGGCTCCTGGGAGCGCCCGCGGGCACGGTGCGCAATGGCACGCCCCTGGAGGATTTTGGCGGCGGCCATCCCGACCCCAACCTCACCTACGCCCATGACCTCGCCGAGCTGCTGCTCGGTGGCGACCGTTATCGCTTTGGCGCCGCCTGCGATGGCGATGGCGACCGCAACATGGTGATCGGCCAGCGATGCTTCGTGAATCCCAGTGACAGCCTGGCGGTGCTCACCGCCAACGCCACCCTGGCGCCTGGTTATGCCGCTGGCCTGGCCGGCGTGGCCCGCTCGATGCCCACCAGCGCCGCTGTGGATGTGGTGGCCAAGGAGCTGGGGATCGACTGCTTTGAAACCCCTACGGGCTGGAAGTTCTTCGGCAACCTGCTCGATGCGGGCCGCATCACCCTCTGCGGCGAAGAAAGCTTTGGCACCGGCAGCAACCACATCCGCGAGAAAGATGGCCTCTGGGCCGTACTCTTCTGGCTGCAGATCCTGGCCCGCCGCGGCTGTTCCGTGGCCGAGATCATGGCGGACCATTGGCAACGTTTCGGCCGCCACTACTACTCCCGCCACGACTACGAAGCAATCGACACCGGCGCCGCCCATGGCCTCTACGACCGCCTGCGGGAGATGGGGCCCGGGCTCGTTGGCGCCGGCTTTGCCGGCCGCACGATTGCCGTGGCCGATGATTTCAGCTACCGCGATCCCGTGGATAACTCCCTGACTAGCGGCCAAGGCCTACGCCTGCTGCTCAATGATGGCAGCCGGGTGGTGTTCCGCCTCTCTGGCACGGGTACCCAAGGCGCCACCCTGCGCCTCTATCTCGAGAGCTATGTGGGTTCCGGCGGCAACCTCAACCAGGATCCCCAACTGGCCCTGGCGGGTCTCATCAGGGCCGCCGACCAGCTGGCCGAAATTAAAACCCGCACTGGCATGGAGCAACCGACCGTGATCACCTGATCAGGGCAGCAGCGATCAACCAAGTCCCATTAAAAAGGCCTGTTCAGCTAGTTGCTGAGCAGGCCTTTGAACTGGTTTAAGCAGCTGGTGTTTCGCCAGCTCAAGCCTCGATGGCAGGCTTGGCGGAGCGGCCCTCGAGGTGCTTGATCGCCACATAGAAGGGCGGCACCACCCCCAGGGACAGGACCGTGGCCACCAGCAGGCCGCCGAAAATCACGGTGCCCAGGGACTGCTGGCTGTTAGCCCCGGCCGTGGTGGCCACCACCAGGGGCAGGAAGCCCGCCAAGGATGCGATGGCCGTCATCAGGATCGGGCGCATCCTCGATTCAGCTGCGGCAATGGCGGCCTCAACGGCCGTCATGCCAGCTTCCACGTGTTGCTCGGCCACCTCCACAATCAAAATGCCGTTTTTAGCTGCAAGGCCAATCAAAGTGACCAGGCCCACCTGGGCATAAATGTTGAGATCAATCGAGCGCATGGCCAGGAAGGCCAGGGCGCCCAACATGGCCAGGGGCACCGTCATCAAGATGATCACCGGGGTGACGTAGCTCTCGTATTGGGCCGAGAGCACCAGATACACCACCAGAATGCCCAGGCCAAACACCAGCACGCTGGCATTACCCGCTGAGAGTTGTAAAGATGCCAAGCCCGTGAAGGCATAGCCGATGTTATTGAAGTTCTGCTCTTTAAAGATCGACTGGATTTTATCCAGGGCTTGACCGGAGCTCTTACCAATCGCCTCTGCGCCCTGCACCAAAATCGTGCGATAGAGGTTGTAATGGCTCACAACCGGGGGCGCACTGGTGAGGTCTGCCTTCGCAAACTGGGACACCTGCACCATCTTATCGTCGTTGCTGCGGACGTAATAGCTCAAGACGTCATCAAGCTTGCTGCGCCCTTGCGCTTCGGCTTGCACATAGATATTGCGCACCTGGCCGTTCTCATAGGTCAGACCGGAATAGTTGCCACCCGCAAGGATGGCAATCGTCTGCATGGCGTTCTGGAAATCCACATTCAGGGCGCCCATGATCGATCGATCGATCTTGAGGCCGAAAGCTGGGGCGCTGGGGATGAACTGGGTATAAAGAGAAGAGAAATCACCGCTTTCCGTGCCAGCCACCACCAGTTTCTTGGAGAGGTCATTGAGCTGGTTGAAGCTGTAGGCCCCATTGCTGAGGTCATTGAACTGGAAGTAAAAACCGCCCTGGGCCGAGAAACCGGGGATCGCCGGTGGCTGGGCTGCCACGGCCAAGCCGGAACTGATTGTCTCCAGTTTGGCGTTGAGGCGGGCCACGATCGCCGGGGTCTTGTGCTCAGCTCCAGAGCGTTCATCTAAGGGCTTGAGACCAAAGAAGAACACCCCCTGATCCGGACTGGAACCGTTAAAGCCGTAGCCACTAATCACTGAGCCAGCGATGATGTCGGGTTCACCATTGAGAACCTTGGCCACCTCTTCGCCAGTCTTCTGGGTCTGGCTCAGGGAGGCCCCATTCTGCAGCTGGTAAATTCCCAAGCCATAGCCCTGGTCCTCTTCTGGGATGAAGGCGGTGGGCAAGGCCGAAAAGGCCATGGCCGTGATCACGATGCCACCCGCTAGACCCGCCAGGATCCATTTCTTGCGGGCAATCAAGACAACGAGCAGGTTGGCGTAGCCCTTCTCAAGGCGGGCAAAGTGGTGGTTGAAGCGCTCAAAAATCCAGGCCAGCCGGCTGCCGGCAAAGCCAAACACCACAACCCCAAACCCATAGGCGCCCACCCCAAAGGAGGCAGCACTGAAACGGCCAAAGGCCAAACCCACCAAGATGCCACCGATCGCCCAGCCCCAGCCCTTGGGTAGGGGGGGACGCTCGCTTTTGAGAATCAGCGCCGAGAGCATCGGCGAGAACGTGAGGGCGTTAAAGGTGGAGATGGCAATCGCAAAGGCGATTGTCAAAGCAAATTGCTTATAGATGATGCCGATGCCGCCTGGATAGAAAGCCACCGGCACAAACACCGCCATCAGCACGAGCGATGTGGCGATCAAGGCACCAGTCAATTCGCCCATGCATTCGAGCGCCGCCTGGCGGGGTTTCATGCCCCTCTCAAGGTTTTTAGAAACGGCTTCAATCACCACAATGGCATCATCCACAACTAAGCCCGTGGCCAGCACCAGGCCCAGCAAGGTGAGCTGGTTGATCGAGAAGCCAAAGGCCTTGATGAAGGCAAAGGTGCCCACCAACGAAATCGGGATCGCCAGGCTTGGAACGATCGTGGCACGCCAATCCTGCAGGAACAGAAACAGAATCAGCAACACCAGCACAATCGCCAAGCCCAGGGCATCCACCACCCCTTCAACGGCCGATTCAATGAACTGGCCGATGTTGTAGATCTCGGTGACGGTGACGCCGGGGGGCAGTTGATTGCTGAAGGAGTCAATGACATTGACCACTGCCTCCGAAACATCAAGTGCATTGCTCTCGGGGGTCTGGAACACGGCCACGGTGATCGCCGGATTACCATCCTTACTGATGGCCTGCTGACCGAAGGTGTTGAAGCCATAGGTGGCTTCGCCCACATCCTGGAGCCGCAGCAGGTTGCCCTGGGGGGTCTTGCCAACGATCAGGCGATTGAGATCCTCAATCGAGACCAAATTACCGTTGTTCTCAACAATGATTGGATAGGCAAACCTCTGATCACCACCAGCAGGAGGGCCGCCCACCAGACCACCAATCGCCACAGTGTTCTGGTTTTTGACGGCCGACACAACCTGGTCGGCCGTGAGCTGGTTTGCGGCCAGCTTGGCCGGATCGACGAACAGCCAGAAGGCTGGATTGCTACCCCCGAGCAGGTTGATGCTGGCCACGCCAGGCACCCGTTCCAATTGGTAATAGAGATTTTCGTAGATCAGGCCGTTGAGGTAGGCCGCGTCGTATTGACCTTGCGTTGAAGAAACCTGATAGGCCAACAGGATCGACGGGGTGCTCTGCATCACCGAGATCCCCGTGGCCTGCACCTGCTGGGGAAGCTGGGGCATGGCCAGGGACACCCGGTTTTGCACATTGACCTGGTCAATGTTGATGTCAGTGTCTTCGTCGAAGTACACCTGGATCGTGCTTTGGCCCTGGCTGGTGCTGAAGGAGGAGATGTAGGCGGCCCCTGGTACGCCGTTAATCTGCTGCTCCAGGGGGTTGGTCACCGCCTGCTCCGTCACCAGGGAGTTAGCGCCGCCATAGTTGGCAGTCACCGTGACTAGGGGCGGCGCAATATTGGGCAGGTTTTCAATCGAGAGGCTCGGAATCGCAATGATGCCGATTAAAACGATTAAAATGCTGCAAACGGTGGTTAAAACGGGTCGCTTGATAAACCGATCAGACAGGGACATGATCGGTCCTCAGTTGGAAGCGCCGGTGCTGGAAGCAGCGGCGACTTTGACGGGCATAAACGATCTCAACAGGGCCGTATTGCTAACCACCACCTGATCCCCTGCCGCCAGGCCGGAGATCACGGGGAAGCGATTTTGGTCCAGGGTGCCGAGACGGACCAGGGTTTGCACCACAATCGGAGTCTGGCTAGGTAGGGACTCAAACATGGCCTTTTGGGCAGGCAGCACCTCTGGAGAAGCCTTGATCTTGGGCAGAAGCACAGAGAGGGGGAAAATCTTATAAACGAATGGCTGCTGGGCCTGCATCATCACCGCCTCAACCGGCACGGACAACTGGCGCTTACTGCCGGTAATGATGCGATTACGCACGTACTGGCCCGTCTTCAACGTGCCGGTGAGATTTGGGAAGGAGGCCTTGACTAGCACCGTATTGGGTGCGTTCTGGGTTCCGCTGACACCGAAGTAGGGCGAAATAAACACCACCGTGCCCGTGCCCTTCACCGGCGGCGTGCTTTGGGTGACGAGCTGAACCGGCTGGCCAATCTTGACGCTGCTGGATTGGGTTGCCGGCACATCCATCAGGGTCCAGAGCACACTGTTATCAACAATGCCGGTGATTGCCTGGCCCTGGCGAATGTAATCACCAAGCTTGACAGAATCAAGGTCGCCGATTTCCCCATTAATCGGTGAGGTGACGTATTTATACTGAAGGGTTGCCCGGTTGGCCGTCACCTGGTCCCGGCTCTTGATGGCCTGGGTGATGTAGTAATCGCGATCCTTGGTGGAGACGGCTCCTTGATTATTCAAGAAGACATAGCGTTCGGCATTGAGGTTATCTTTTAGGGCTTCGGCCTTACTGGCATTCAGGCTTGCTGTTTCCTGGACGTTGTCGAGGACCAAAATCGGTTGGCCTGCCTTCACCCGCTGGCCCTGGGTGGCCAGGATCTTCACGACCCGACCATCGGCCTCGGGCCGCATCGCCACGTTGGAGGTGGATTCCAGCCGGCTCACCACGTCAATGCCTGGGCTGAAGGCGGCTTCGCCGATGCGTTCCACTTGAACCGAGAGGGGCTCCCGCTCAGGAGGCTTGGACCCACAGCCCCCGAGGGCAACTAGCCCGAGCAAGGCCAGGAAGGGTCTTAATCGCCGCACGGAAGTCATTCAACTTGCCAGCAAGTTACCGGACAAGCAGCGAAATGGCCGCAGCCCAGGCGCTGAAATGGGAAGGTTGGGATCCCCATCGGGCCCCTGCCCCTAGCGCCGTGGCCGACCTGTTCAGCCATCACCGCGAGACCCAGCTGGCCCAGCTGGCGCCCCTGGCCGACCGGATGCGACCCCGCACCTTGGAGGAGTTCCAGGGCCAGGAGGCGATCCTGGGGCCCGGCCGGCTGCTGCGCCGGGCGATCGAGGCCGATCGGGTCGGCAACCTGATCCTGCATGGGCCGCCCGGGGTGGGCAAAACCACCCTGGCCCGCATCATTGCCGCCACCACCCGCGCCCACTTCAGCAGCCTCAACGCCGTGCTGGCTGGGGTTAAAGACCTGCGCAGCGAGGTGGACGCGGCCAAGCGCCGCCTGGAGCAGCACAGCCTGCGCACCCTGCTGTTTATCGATGAGGTGCATCGGTTTAACAGCGCCCAGCAGGATGCCCTGCTGCCCTGGGTCGAGAACGGCACCGTGACCCTGATTGGGGCCACCACAGAAAACCCCTATTTCGAGGTGAACAAGGCCCTGGTCAGTCGCTCGCGGCTGTTCCGCATGGAAGCGCTGGAACCTCCCCATCTCCAGGCCCTGCTGGAGCGGGCCCTGGCCGACCCGGAGCGGGGCTTTGGCGAGCGGCGGGTGGAGATCACGGCCGAGGCGGCGGCCCACCTGGTGGATGTGGCCGGCGGCGATGCCCGCAGCCTGCTCAACGCCCTGGAGCTGGCGGTGGAGACCACGGCGCCGGTGCCCCTGGGCGAGCCCAGCGACCCAGGGGCCGCCCCGGCTGGCGTGATCCGCATCGACCTGGCCATCGCCGAGGAATCAATCCAGCAGCGGGCCGTGCTCTACGACAAGCAGGGCGATGCCCATTTCGACACGATCAGCGCCTTTATTAAGTCGCTGCGGGGCTCCGATGCCGATGCCGCCCTGTTCTGGCTGGCGCGCATGGTGGAGGCCGGTGAGAACCCCCGCTTCATCTTCCGGCGCATGCTGATCTCCGCCGGTGAGGACATCGGCCTGGCCGATCCCCAGGCCATGGTGGTGGTGGAAGCCTGCGCCGCGGCCTTCGAGCGGGTGGGCTTACCCGAGGGGCTCTACCCCCTGGCCCAGGCGGCCCTGTATCTAGCCAGCACCGAAAAAAGCAACAGCCTGCTGGGTTTCTTCGATGCCCTGAAAACGGTCAAGGCCAGCAACCAGCAGGACGTGCCCTCCCACCTGCGCGATGCCAACCGCGATGGCCAGGCCTTTGGCGATGGCGTGGGCTATCGCTATCCCCATGCCTACGCCGAACACTGGGTCGCCCAGCAATACCTGCCCAGCGCCCTGCAGGGGGAGCTGTTTTGGCAGCCGGGCCAGCTGGGTTGGGAAGGGGAGCGGCGCGCCCGCATGCAGCAACGGCGCGCCGCCCAGCTGGCCGCCGCCGCCGAACAGGAGGCCGAGCAGGGCACCGTGCTCAGCGGCGGCCCCGAGGATCCGGTGCTGGCCCGCTGGCTGCAACGGCAGCTGGGCAGCGAGGGCCAACGGCTCGATCGGCTGCGCCAGCGCCTCTGGCAAGACTCGGCGCCACGGCGCCAGGACCGCGTGTTGATCCTCGAAGCCCGCTCCCTGCTCTGGGCCCTCGATCCCCTCGCCGCTTGCCCCGAAGGAGGCGTGGTGATCCAGCTGGCCCAGGGCAGCGACCGCCAGCGGCTGGCGGCCCAGCTCCAGGTGCTCGACAGCCTTAGCCAACCCCAATTAGTGGCACCCCAGGAGCCCCAAGGACAGGGCCAGCCCCCAAGCCTGGACCGGGACCAAGCGCAGGAGCAAGACCTAAACCCCACGGCAGGCCCAGCCGCAGAGGAAAAGCAGGACGCGGATCCAGCCGGTCTCCAGGCCCTGGGCCGCCAGCTCGAAACCGGCCATCAATTTGAGTGGATGGTCGGCCGCCATCCCTTCCGCCCACTGGTGGGAGGGGCCCTGAAGGCCGCTGTTGCAGATCTCGATCACCTGGCGGCCCCCCGCTGCCAGCTGCGGCTGCTGTTCTCCACTCCCGCCCTGGCGCCGGCCGGGGCGTTGCTGGCGGGTGGGCGGACCTTCACCGCAGCCGAAACGAGCCTGGTGCAGGCAGCCGCCGCCTGCGAAGGGGCCGCCTTCAACTCCCTGGCCGGTGGCCCGAACCTGGACGTGTTGGATCGGACCCTCCAGGAGCGCGGCTGGACGGTGGCCTGGCAGCGCTGGCCCGAACCCCTGGACCTGGAGATCGGCGAGCCCCTGCTGGAGCGCTGGTTTGGCCCCGAGGCCACCTATCGCCAGCAGCTGCAAACCAGCCTCCCCGCCGCGGACATCGACGCCTTAGCCCAGGTGCTGCGCGGGCTCCTTGGCCAGCGGCTGCCCCAGCGCCTGCAGCACCAGCTGCTGATCGCCCAGCGCCGGCCCAGGGATTAGGGCTTAAGCAAAGGCTTCGCCAAACCGCCCAAGGGGGCCAATCCGGAGCCACCGCCCTGGCGAGCCTGGTTGGCCTGCAGGCAGGCGGGCAGGAACACATACCAGGACAGCAGCGACGTGCATTGGGCCTCGCCGACACACTTGCCGGCGGCACAAACGCTCGGGGGGGCGCTGTCCCGGCCGCAGGCCTGCATGGTGCTGAAATCGGTGGGCAGGTTGGCCATGATCGTCAAGGCCGAAATCTGGCCGCCAGCCGCCGCCGCGGCGATGATCGCCGAGCGCAGGGCTTGGACAGCATCGGTGGACTGGGTCCTTGACGGCCCGTAACCGCGGGTCTGGGTGCGCAGGAAGGCCAGGCCATCGCTGGAATAAAGGAAGCGGGCCAGGGCCACCACATCCACGCTGTAGGGCTTAGCCAGGCCCAGACGCAACTCCTCTGGGCTCCAGCCAGAACGGTTGATGGCGCTGTCCAAGGACCGGTCGCTCACCACCCCCGTCTCGACAAAGCGGCGAATCGCCTCCGGCTGGAGCGACCAGACCCCAGCGCCGCTGGTCCAGCGCACGGGGATCACTTTGCGGCCGTTTTGCCTTCCATCAACAACACTCAAATCGCCGCCAACTTGGAGCGCTTGGGTCGCCGGGCCAGGGCCAGCGTCCTGGGCCAGGCCCCCCATCGGCGCCAACCCGATCAGGGCCCCCGGGCCAACCGTGCCGGCGAACCCCACCAGAAGCAGCGAAGCGAGCCTGGGGCCAAGACGGCCTGGCCGGGGGGCCTTAGAGGCTGGCACCATCGCTGAGCCGGGCATTTGCATGGGACCGATCATCGCTGGCCAGGGCGAACGGAGCCAGTCCAGGCGTTCTCCCATGCCCACCCCTTGCCCAGGGATCGGGACGAAGGGTCAGGGTTGGCGCTAGCGAAATCGACAGGCTGCTCCAGCCCCTAGGCCCATCCGCCTAAGCTCCAATCCCTTCCAGCGCTAGTGCCATGGCCCTCCAGATCGGCGATCCAGCCCCCGATTTCACCCTGCCCGACCAGGACGGCAATCCGGTCACGCTCTCGTCGTTGCGGGGCCAGCGGGTTGTGATCTACTTCTATCCGAAAGATGACACGCCTGGGTGCACCAAGGAAGCCTGCAACTTCCGCGACCAATGGTCTGCCATCGAAGAAAAGAGTATGGTTGTCCTTGGCATCAGCAAAGATGGCGCCACCAGCCATAACAAATTCATCAAGAAATACAACCTCCCATTTAGCCTACTCAGCGACGAAGAACCCTGCCCGATCGCAGCGTCCTACGAAAGCTATGGGCTCAAAAAATTCATGGGTAAGGAATATATGGGCATGATGCGCCACACTTTTGTAGTGGATCCGATCGGCAACCTGGAGCTGATTTACCTCAAGGTGAAGGCCGAAACCATGGCCGACCAGATCCTCAAGGACCTGAAGCTGGCTTGACCCCTCCCCAGGCCAGGGCTGCCAGGCTTTCCAACGCCAGGTTCGGGGCCAACGTGAAGGACACCCCCTGGGCCGACAGCAGGGGCGCCATCGCCTCCCCATCCCCCCCGGTAAGCCAAAGCTGGCAGGCCCCACCTGGTCCACCGGAGCCCCTGGCTTCCAGCCAGGCCTGGGAGATAGCGGCAGCCACGGCTTCCAGGCAGCCCCTCACCATCGCGGCGCGGGTCTCCAGGGGCCAGGGCCCTGGGGCTGGTTCCTGCCACCAGGGCTGATCGAGCGGGGGCAGCAGGGCCGTACCCCCCGCCAGGGCCCGCAGCTGGAGGGCCACGCCCGCCGCCAGCCGACCACCGCAGAAACGGCCGTCCCCGTTCACCAGGGTGAGGCTCAGGGCCGTGCCCGCATCAGCCACCAAGACCGAAGCGACCGGGCTGATCCGACTTTGGCGCCGCCAGGCCCCCCAACCCACGAGGGCCCGATCGATACCCAGCCAGGGGGGCATGGCTCCCAGGGGCACCTGCTCCAGGCCCAGGCGCCGCCCGGCGGGCGGATCCAAACCCAAGGGCAGATCCCCTACCGCCGCCCAGGCCAGCCAGCCAGCCAGCGGGATCGGCAGGGGTTGGGGCGCGGCAGCGGTGTGGAAGCAGCGCAGGACAGCCGCTTCCAGCGGACCTGGCAGATCGGTAGCTCCCGCGCCAGCGGCCCCGTCCCAGCCGCCAAGCTCAGCCCAGTGCCAGCGACTATTACCAAGCAGCACCACGGCCCCGAGGGCCGGGCCAGCCCAGGCCGCGCCGGGGGCCAGCGCCAACTAGATGCCCTCGCCCATGACCCCGGGCAGGTGGATGCCGCATTCCTGCTTGAGGCCGCCAAAGCGGGTGGCCCGGCCCGCATTGGTGCCGTCATCGTGACCACTGGAATGCCAGTCGCCCACGGTGGAATAGCCCTGCTCAAACAGGGGGTGCTGGGGCAGGTTGTGCTCCTGCATGTAATAAAAAATGTCCTTAGGCGTCCAATCGAGCAGGGGCCGCAACGACCAGCGCTGGCGCACAAGGGCCACAGGTTCCATGGCCTGGCGATGGTCGGTCTGGCCGCCGCGCACGCCGCTGGCCCAGCAGCGAACGCCCAGGGTCTCCATCGCCCGGTCCAGGGGTTCCACCTTGCGCAGGCGCAGGTAGTGCTCCATGTCCTCGAGCTTGCCCGTGCTCCAAAGCTGGCCATGGAGGGCCTCCATCCGGGCCGGGCTGAGCTCGGCCTGGGCGACGGTCAGGCGCAGATCGAGCAGGGCGGTCAGGGTTTCGGCGTAGCGATAAGTCTCAGGCGGGAGATAGCCCGTATCGACCCAGATCACCGGCACGGGCCGCTCCAGGCGGCTGATCTGGTGGAGCAACACCGCCGATTGGATGCCGAAGCTGGTGGTGAGGACAAAACCCTCCCCAAAGGTCTCCAGCCCCCAGCGCAGGCGGCTAGCCGCATCGCCCTGGGCCAGCGCCTGAGCGATCAACGCCGGATCGAAGGCGGTATTCAGGTCAGGCTCGCCGGGCCGCTCGAAGGGAGCAAGGGTGCTTGTCATGGTTCCCATCTTCTCGCGACGACGACTCTGGTTAGGGTTTGGGGACTACCCCCCCGGAGACGGCTGCGCCGATGGTGCCGACCCCCAAGCCCGCTCCCGTGGTGATTGCCGGTGGCGGTTTCGGTGGCCTAACCACGGCCCTGGCCCTGGCGGCCCATAAGCAGCATCCGCCGATCCTATTGATCGAGCCCCAGGAGCGTTTTTTGTTCCTGCCCCTGCTCTACGAGCTGCTAAGCGGTGAATTGCGCCGCTGGGAGGTGGCCCCCCGCTACGACGCCCTGCTGGCCGGACGGGGTGTGGCCTGGTTGCGCGATCGGGTCGCCCACATCGACACGGCCGGCCACAGCCTGCAAACCGACTCCGGTCGCCAGGTCGCCTACAGCCGGCTGGTGCTGGCCACCGGCGGCCGCAGCGACGACTTCGGCATTCCCGGCGTGGCCGAGCACGCCCTCGACTTCCGCAGCCTGGCCAATGTTGAGCGGCTGCACGAGCTGATCCAGCGGCTTAAACAACGCCAACGCCCCCTGCAACGGCTGGTGGTGGTGGGGGCGGGCCCCAGCGGGGTCGAACTGATCTGCAAACTGGCCGACCTGCTCGAGGGCAGCACGATCCTGGAGCTGGTCGAACAGGGGCCCGAGCTCCTACCCAATAGCCGCTCTTTCAACCGGGACCAGGCCCGTAGCGCCCTGCTGCGCCGCGACATCCACCTCCGCACGGGCACCCGGGTGGAGGGCATCGATGCGACCGGCCTAGAGCTGGTGCGGGGCGGGACCGCCCCCATGGCCGGGGCCGCCCCCATGGCCTCTGTTGAAGCATCGCCAGCCCGTCAGGCCTTGCCTGGGCAACGGGAACGGCTGCCGGCGGATGCGGTGATCTGGACCGCAGGAATGGCGGCCAACCTGCCGCCGATCAGCCCAGCCCCCGAGCGCGATCGCCGCGGCCGGGTGGTGTGCCAGAGCGACCTGCAGGTCACGGGCCTGCGCGACGTCTTTGCCCTTGGGGATGGGGCCCTCTGCGGCGAGGACCAGCCGCCCCTGCCGGCCACGGCCCAGGTGGCCTACCAGCAGGCCCAACAGCTGGCCGCCAACCTGATGCTCTCGCTAGCCGATCAACCGCTCAAACCCTTCCAATGGAATGACCTAGGCGAAATGGTTGGCCTGGGCATCGGCCAGGCGAGCCTCACGGGCCTGGGCATCACCCTCGCCGGTCCAGCCGCCTTCCAGATCCGCCAGCTCGCCTACCTGGCCCGCATGCCGGGGCTATCCCACCAGCTGCGGGTCGCCGCCGGCTGGCTAGCGGACTGGCGATGAGGCCCCCCTCCTTGGCGAGGAACCCCGGATCCTGGACGCAGGCCCAGGGCCTGCCGCGCCCAGAGGGCCTGCTGCTCGATGCCATGGGCACCCTGATCGGCCTACGCCAGTCCGTGGGCCACACCTACGCCGCCCTGGCCGCCGAGCACGGCCTCAGCGTGGGGGCCGCGGCCATTGATGAGGTTTTTCCACGCATCCACCGCCAAGCGCCTCCCCTGGCCTTCCCGGGCCTTGATGGCACCGCCCTGGAAGCCGCCGAACGGCAGTGGTGGGCTGAACGCATCGCCGCGGCCCTGGCCGCCGCCGGCTTGGAGGAGCCCCTGCCGCCGGCCCTGGCAGATGAGTTGTTTGATCGTTTTGCCCAGGCCGATCTCTGGCGGGTTTACGCCGACGTGGGCGAGGCCCTAAAGCGCTGGCACCGCCGCGGCCTACGACTGGCGGTGGTCAGCAATTTTGATGGGCGCCTGATCGGCCTGCTGCGGGAACTGGGGCTGGCTGACTGGATCTCGGTGGTGGTGGTGTCCAGTGCCGCCGGGGCCGCCAAGCCCGATCCGGCCCCTTTTGCCCTGGCCCTGGCGCAACTGGGCCTCAGCCCCGCCCAGGCCTGGCATGTGGGCGATAGCCCGGAAGATGAACTCGGGGCCCGGGCGGCAGGCCTCCCCTGTGTGCGGATTCGCCGAACTTGAAACAGGCCGTCCTGCTGGGGCGCACCGCCGGCCTGCGCCCCTCGGTGGAGCGCCGCCTCGAACGCATCGCCCAACGCCGCCATCCTGAATCCCACGGCGCCGACCTGCTCAGCCTGCAGCGCCTGGCCCAGGAAAGCATGGAGCTGGAGCTGCCCCTCAGCCTGGTGATCGATGGCCGTGGCCTTAACCGGCTGCTCTGGATCGGCCCGCTCGAGCACTCCGGCCGGCTGCTGGAGCGCCTACCCGGCTCGGCCCGGCGCCATGGCCCTGGCCTGCGCCTGATCACCTGCACCCCGGCACGCCAACTCGAACCCCAGGGCAGTGAGGCGGTGGTGGGGGTGGATCTGGGCCCCAGCCACTGGCTCCGCTATGCCCAGCAGCCCCAGGCCGGCGGCCACTGGCCGGCAGGGCTCTATGGCCCAGGCTCAAGCAAGGAAGGCAACCATCCCTGGCAAGTACTGGCCGAAGGGGCCCTGGAGGATCTCTGCGCCCTGGACCAAAGCAGCGGTCCGGATCCAGAGCGGGGCGCCATGCCCGCCGCCACCCCCTCGGGCCGGGAACGGGTGCTGCTGCTGGCCCTAAGCAGCGGCGATCGCCAGGCCAGCCAGCGCCAGATCGCCGAACTGGAGGGGCTGGTGCGCAGCGCCGGCGCCGATCCGGTAGGGGTAGTCGAGCAGCGCCGCTCCGAGCGGGCCACCCAGAGCCTCTGGGGCGAAGGCAAGGTGATGGAGGCCGCCCTGGAGGCCCGCAAACTGGGTGCCACCCTCGTTGTCACCGACCGGGAGCTGGGACCCTCCCAGGCCCGCAACCTGGAGCGGGTGCTGGACCTGCCCGTCAGCGACCGCAGCGAGCTGATCCTCGATATTTTTGCCCAACGGGCCGCCAGCGCCGCCGGCCGCCTGCAGGTGGAACTGGCCCAACTGCGCTACCGCTTGCCCCGCCTCAGCGGCCGGGGCCTCAGCCTCTCGCGCCAGGGCGGCGGCATCGGCACCCGCGGCCCGGGCGAAACCCAGCTGGAGAAAGACCGCCGCACCATCGCCCGCCGCATCGACAAGCTCCAGGCCGACGTCGGCAAACTCGGCGACCACCAGGCCCGCCTGCGCCAGGGGCGCCAGGGCCAACGGCGCCTAGCCCTGGTGGGCTACACCAACGCCGGCAAGAGCTCCCTGCTCAATGCCCTCAGCAAACCGGCGGCTGGAGAGGGGGTGCTGGCCGAAAACAAACTGTTCGCCACCCTCGATGCCACCACCCGGCGCATCAGCCGGGCCGATCCCGCCGGCGGACCGCCCCAAACCCTGCTACTCACCGACACGGTGGGCTTCATCCGCGAACTGCCACCGCCCCTAGTGGAAGCCTTTCGCACCACATTGGAGGAAACCCTGGAGGCGGACCAGCTCCTAGTGGTGGTGGACCTGGCCGATCCGGCCTGGGGCGAGCAGCTCAACACGGTGCACGCCATTCTCGATGGCCTGGGCAGCGCCAGTCCCCGCCGGCTGATCGCCAACCAGATCGATCGCTGCCCCGCCGCCGCCCTGGACCAGGCCCGGATTCGCGATCCCGAGGCCCTGTTCGTGTCGGCCACCGCCGGGCTAGGGCTCCAGAACCTGCGCAACTGGATCTTCCAGATGCCACCCGCAAAGCCCTAGCACCCGGGCCCCTGTAGCCGCCGCCACACAAAAACTCCTTAACGGGGGCTACTGGCAGACCTCCTGTGGCACGATCAAAGACGTTGGCCCATTCCGCAACCCTCCCTGCCATGGCTCTGCAGCTCGGCGATACCGTCCCCGATTTCACCCAGGACTCCCAGCTCGGTCCGATCAACCTCTACGACTTCGGCGCCGATAGCTGGGTTGTGCTGTTCTCCCACCCCGCCGACTACACCCCGGTTTGCACCACCGAACTGGGTGAAGTGTCGCGCCTGCGCCCCGAGTGGGAAAAGCGCAACGTCAAGACCATCGCCCTGAGCGTCGATTCGGCCGAGAGCCACAAGGGCTGGATCGGCGACATCAACGACACCCAGCAAACCAGCGTCGATTACCCGATCCTCGCCGATGCCGACAAGAAGGTGAGCGATCTCTACGGGATGATCCACCCCAACGCCCTCAACAACCTGACGGTGCGCTCGGTGTTCATCATCGACCCCAACAAGAAGCTGCGCCTGCAGATCACTTACCCCGCCAGCACCGGCCGGAACTTCCAGGAAATCCTGCGGGTGATCGACTCCCTGCAACTCACCGATTACCACTCCGTGGCCACCCCGGTGAACTGGAAGGATGGCGAAGACTGCGTTGTGGTGCCTTCGATTTCCACCGAAGACGCCCGCGCCAAGTTCCCCAAGGGCGTCACCGAAGTGCGTCCCTACCTGCGCTTCACCCCCCAACCCAACAAGTGAGTTGAGGCGGGTCCTGCCTGGGCGATGACCCGGCTCAGTGGAACCCACCTTGGACGATCCAGCTGCCCTCCCATCATGGGAGGGCTTTTTGCTGGCTTGTCCCCACGGCGATGCGCGTTCTCGGGTTGATGAGCGGCACCAGTGCCGATGGAATCGATGCCGTGCTGGCCAGCTTTTCGGGCCGGCCGGAGCGGCCCCGCTGGCAACTGCTCAATAGCATCACCCTCCCCTATCCGGCGGGCCTGCGGGACCAGCTTCTTGCCGTGGGCCAGGGCCAGAGCCTGCCAGCCGCCGCCCTGCTGGATCTGGCCGAGGCCGTAACCGAGGCCCAGGCAGGGGCGGCCCGGGCCTGCGATCCCCAAGGCCTGGCCGAGCTGGTGGGCTGCCACGGCCAGACCCTCTGGCACCGTCCGCCCCAGGGGTGCCGCCGCGGCGCCAGCTGGCAACTGCTGCAGGGTCCCCTGCTGGCCGAATTGCTGGCAACCCCAGTGGTTTTTGACTTTCGAGCCCAAGATCTCGCCCTAGGCGGCCAAGGAGCGCCCCTGGTGCCGGCCGCCGATGGGGCCCTGCTGCCGGCGATCGGTGGCTGGCGGGCCCTGCTCAACCTGGGCGGCATCGCCAATCTCACCCTGGTGCCGCCGAGCTCGGGTCCCGAGCGCCAGGCGCCGATCCAGGGCTGGGATTGCGGCCCGGCTAACAGCCTGCTCGATCTCGCCGTCCACCAGTTCAGTGGCGGCAGCCTCAACTTTGATGCCAATGGCGCCTGGGCCAGCCAGGGCCAAATCAACGAAGCCCTGGTCGGCCAGTGGCTTCAGGAGCCCTACCTGCAGCAGGCGCCCCCCAAGTCCACGGGCCGGGAGCTGTATGGCGCCATGGATCTCCAACGCCGCCTCCAGGCCCTGGAGCAGGCAGCCCAGGGGCGGGGCGAAAGCCTCCAGGCCGCCGACGCCCTGGCCAGCCTCACCGCCTTCACGGCCGCGGCCGTGGCCCAGGACCTCGGCCGCGGCCCCATGCCCCTGGAGCTGCTGGTGGCGGGCGGCGGCGCCCGCAATCATCTGCTGATGGGGGAGCTGCGTCGCCGTTGCCGCGGCCTGGCCGTGCGTCCCCTGGCGGAGCTGGGCATCGGCGCCAGCGAACGGGAAGCCCTGGCCTTTGCCCTGCTGGCCTGGTGGCATGCCCTCGGCCATCCCGGTTCCCGCCCCTCGGTCACCGGCGCCCGCCAAGCCTCGGTGCTGGGGGTCTGCGCCAAGCCCCAGGCCGGCCTTAGGCCCGCGGCCGATTAAGGCGCAGGCGCCTGGGGGCTCCGCGCAGGCGCTTGGGCTCGGCCTGCTCCTGCTGCTCGAGGGCCTGGCGAAAGTTATCGGTGTCCTGGGCCCTGGCTGCTGGGGAGGGTGCAGCAGGGGCCCGCAGGGCGGCCTGTTGCTGCTCGTACGCCTCCAGGCCCTGCTGGATCAACACCCGGGCCATGTTGCTGACCGTGCGGGCCTCCGCCTCGGCCACGGCCCCAAGGCGCTCGCAAACATCCTCCGGCAGCACCACCTGAATCCGGGGCGACTTGGGGCGGCCACTGGTGGAGTTCTGACGGGTCGCCACAGGGTCAGCCGAATGCGCGAGGGACAGGGACCCCAGGGAAGGGGCGAAAAGTGGAGCGGAGCCCGAGCGGCACCCGACTGGCACCGAGCGGCACCGAGAAGAACGGATGCTTAGAAGTATCCACCAGTGCACTGAGATGCGCAAGGGTAGTATCCGGGACTATGATTGGATAATTACCACCCAGCCCTGGTCCCGATGGGAAAATCCGTGACAGCGCAAGCACTGGCCAATCAGGTCGGGGCCCGTTCAGGCTTGGACTGCCAAGGGGTGGGCACTCAGGCCCTGGATCAGGTCGCCGTCGCCCAGCCCCTGGCCGCAGCCGGCAGCGCCCGTCGGACCACTGGAACTGTCAAAGCTGCGGGTGCGGCAACCAGTGCCCTGAAAGCCCCCGCCAAGGCCGTGGCCGAAACCGCCAAGGGGGCAGCGAACAAGGCCGGAGGCCTCAAGGGCAGGACCACCCGCACCAGCAGCGGCCTGAAAACAGCCAAGACGGTGCAAGCCCTCGCCGGCCAGGCCCGCACGGAACGCCGCCGCATGGCTGAACAAAGTGACGTGCTCGTCTCAGCGGTGATCAGCACCTACCTGCTCACCCATCTGCACCACGTGCTGCAACGGGCCGAGTTCGGGGCCCAGCAGGAGGGCCGCGCCGCCCTAGCCGCCAACTACGCCCAACTGCGCAAGGTGCTCTGCCTCGACGCCCGCACCATGCAAGACGCCTCCGCCAGCGGCCAACCCGAAGACTCCCCCCAGGCCGCCTGAAAGCGGGGCTGATGCCAGGCAGCTGGGCCAGCGCCAGGACCCGAGCAGGCTCCAGCCCGTGCTGCTAGCTGTTTCAAATTCGTTTGCACCGGGGCCGATCTGCATAGGCTCAGAAGGCGTGCAGCCCAGCCATGGCCGAAGACCAGCCAATGCCGACCCCGGGGGGCGCCACCGGGGTTGTTACTGACAGCGCCAATGGCAACGCCGCCAGCCTGTATCAACGGATCAGCCAGGACCCGGACCTCACCCAGGCCCTGTTCCGCCAGGCCCTCCAAAACCCCTCAGGCACGCTCGAGCAGATCTGCCGCCTCGGCGATGGCTGGGGCCTGCCGGTCAGCATTGAGCAGGTGAAGGCCCACATCCGCTCCCTGGACGATGCCGGCAGCAAGCAGTGGCTGCTGAAGGCCCGCGGGGGCCTCTAGAGCCGAGCGCTGGCGCCGGGCACCCCCGCCCCCCTGGGCCCAGCTGAAGAACAACCAGTAGCTGACGATCGCCAAACCGGCGGCAACCACAAGGGCGGCCACCTGTTCGAGTCGCTTGATCATGACCCTGGCCGCAACCGCACTGCCCCAGTTTGCCGCTCAGGGGATGATGGGAGCACGCCTGTAGCCCTGCCCCCGTGCTTCGTCTAGAACGTGTTTCAAAGATTTACCCCACCGGCGAGGTGCTCAAGGACGTCACCTGGGAAGTGAAGGGCGGCGATCGCATTGGCTTGGTGGGGGTGAATGGGGCGGGCAAATCGACCCAGATGCGGATCATTGCTGGGCTGGAGGAACCCACCAGCGGCCTGGTGGTCAAGCAGGGGGAGCCGCGCATTGCCTACCTGCAGCAGGAATTCGATGTGGACCTGGCCCGCAGCGTCCGCCAGGAACTGTTCCAGGCCTTCGGCGAAGCCGCCCAAGTGCTTAATCGCCAGCGCCAGGTGGAAGACGAGATGGGGAGCGATAAGGCCGCCAGCGACCCGGAGCATCTCGATGAACTCATCCACGAACTGGGCCGGCTCCATAGCCGCTTCGAGGCCCTGCATGGCTACGAGCTCGATGCCCGCATCGACAAACTACTGCCCACGATCGGCTTCACCCCCGAAGGCGCCGAGCAGCCCGTAGGCGACTATTCGGGTGGCTGGCAGATGCGCATTGCCCTCGGCAAAATCCTGCTGCAGGACCCCGATCTGCTGCTCCTCGATGAGCCTACTAACCACCTAGATGTGGAAACGATTCAGTGGCTGGAGGGTTATCTCATTGACCAAACCGTGCCCCTGGTGGTGATCAGCCACGACCGGGCGTTCCTCGATCGGGTCTGCAACCAAATCGTTGAAACTGAGCGGGGCATCTCGCGCAGCTACCTGGGCAACTACAGCCAACACCTAGAGCAGAAAGCCTTCGAGCGCGAAGCCAGCCAAGCCGCCTTTGATCGCCAGCAGAAAGAGCTCTCCACACAGCAGGCCTATATCGACCGCTTCCGGGCCAGCGCCACCCGCAGTACCCAGGCCAAGAGCCGGGAAAAATTACTCGACAAGGTTGAGCGCATCGACGCGCCGGTGGATGCCCTGGGCGGCCCCCGCTTCAGCTTTCCGCCGGCACCCCGCTCCGGCCGCCAGGTGGCCCTGCTCGACAATCTCACCCACAGCTATGGCGATCGCATCCTGTTTCTGGGCGCCGAATTGGAAATCGAACGGGGCGATCGCATCGCCTTTGTGGGGCCCAATGGGGCCGGTAAATCAACCCTGTTGCGGCTTGTGATGGGCATGGAAGAGCCCATTGAGGGCAAAGCCAGCCTAGGAGACCATAATGTGATTGCGGGCTATTTCGAACAGAACCAGGCCGAGGCCCTCGATCTCAGCAAGACCGTGATCGACACCCTGTTCGAGGCGGTGCCCGATTGGACCCAAAGCCAGGTGCGCTCCCTGCTGGGCAGCTTCTGCTTCAGCAACGACGCCGTCTTCAAACAGGTAGGCCAGCTCAGTGGTGGCGAAAAGGCGCGTCTAGCCCTGGCCCTGATGCTGCTCAGCCCCTGCAATTTATTGGTACTCGATGAGCCCACTAACCACCTCGATATCCCCGCCAAGCAGATGCTGGAGGATGCACTAATGGAGTACGAAGGTGCCGTACTGGTTGTGTCCCACGACCGCTATTTCATCTCGCGGGTGGCCAACCGCATTGTCGAATTGCGCGATGGTGAATTGGTGCTCTATCGGGGCGACTACGCCTACTACCAGTTAAAGAAAGAGGAAGAACGACTAGCGGCCCAAGAGCTGTGCCTAGAACGGGAGCTGGAAGCGAAACGACGCGCCAGCAAGGAGAAGCAAAAAGCCAAGGCCGCCTCAGGCAAGTTGGCGGCGGCCGGCAAGGGCTGAAGCCGCCTGATGGAAAGGCAGGCAGACCTGGCGGTTCTCTGCGAGCGTGGCCCTACCTAGTCCCAGGGATCCCATCCGAAACTCTCCAAACCAGGCTCCCGAACCGAAGGCCACCGAACCGGCAATGCCATGGCCTGACAAGGCTCCAGCCTCCCCATGAACGCCACATCGACAACGGAGAGCTTTATCAAACTTCATGCCCCTATAGGCATGAAGACCCATTTCGCTGGACTCACCCCAATTGTGTGCATAGCCTGACCATATCCATTGTGACGGCCTGGCCATGGGTTCCCTTTTGAACAACGCCGCCTTCCTGCCGCAGGCTTCGCACAACCGAGGCCCCTATCGGACCAGCCAGGAGCATGGCCAGCCCTTGGGCGCTAGCACCCACGACCATGTGGACACCTATTTCGAATGCATCACCGCCTGCTCCCTCGAGGACGGCGAGTGCGTCACCCGCTGCGTCGAAACCCTGCGGGACAACAGCTGATCCACCGCAGAACAGCCCACCCTGACTCCGGTTGCGGCCCAGCCCCCAACGAATAGCCCGCAACCGACCAGAATCCCAGCCCCAAGCAAGCCGCGCCAGGTACCGGCCCCGGTGCCGAATTGCTGACAAAGAATTGGTAATTTTGATGGAATCAATAGCTCTGTGGCAATCGATACGCAAGTAGGCGAAACATTTCGTAGTGTTTAGCCGGACCCCCATGTCCCCTTGTGATAGCCGCCATGCCCGAACCACTCGCCCTCACCCTTGGCCAGAAATTCGAGCTGGAACGCATGATCCGGTTGATTAACTCTACGGCCGATCCTCAAACCCTCCAGGGACTCGCCAAGCAATTGCTGCAGGCCTGGCACAGCCAAAAAGCCGCCACCCAGTGGGTCATGCGTCAAAAGTTCAGCGATCCGCCCCGGGTCGGCCTTGAACCCAGCTCCTTGCTAGCCGACTTTGATCCCCCCAGTCCCTTCGATTCAGGGACCCAACAGAGCTGATCTCTGAGCCAGTAGCCGTACGGACATCCGGTCGGATCCAAACCAGGCCAGCTGCGGAAGAGGCTCTAAGCCCGGTCCAGGCCCAATTTAGGCCCGATCGAACAAGCCAGCTTTCCAGCCCCATTATTCAACCCTCCCAGGGCAGGCATGCCCTGGCAATCCGCTGCTTTCAAACCTACCCACCGTTTCCATCCCCAACACCATGACCGCCCATCCCTACCTACTTGGCTTTCTGGCCTTCGGTGCCGCCTGCAGCAGCCTTTGGGCCTGGAAGATCGCCCAGCGGCGTCCTGCCGGTACATGATGGTCCGAGTTGTATGGGCTGGATCCCGACGTCCCGTCGCCGTCACCGCCGCCGATGACTGACTTGCTCACCCACCTATTTCCCCTGATCTACGGCGGATTTTTCCTGCTGTTGCTCTGGCAGGCCTTCCGGGTGATGGCCAGGGGATTCAGTGCGGTGCCCCGGCCAGAAGATCCCCTACCCAGCAACGAAGCTGACCGCACCGGTCGGCTGACCATCCATCCGGAGCTGCTCGATGCCAAGGGGCAGTTGACCCGGGATGACCTGCTCACCGTGCGCTTCAGTGCCGACCAGGACCCGCCCTTGGGCCCCAGCGACGAGCAGCCTTGAGACCTGGGGGAGCCAAACCTTGAGCTCCTGGGACACGCAGTAGGAGAATCCCTGGAGCACGCCAACTGGTACAACCGTTGGAGTGGACGTGTTTTAGGCGGAGGCCTTATTTGGTGGACCAGAGAACCCGCATCGTGGCAGCAGTGCTTAGCAGCCTGAAGCTGCCCCCCCGCTTCCGCCTGCGCATGGTCAAGGAGGACCCGATGCGTCTAGAGCTGAGCATCACGCCGGCCTACGGCAAGGATCCGATCCTGGTGGGGCTGGTGGAATCCCAGGATCTGGTGGCCCGCCGTGACCGGGAAGGCCGGATTCCGCGGGATCTGCAGGGCACCTGGGACTGGACCGTTCGCCACGGCAAGGTGACAACAGGAGGCTGGAACCCCTATCTCAAGGAAGCCTTGCAGACGATGTTTGAGACCGGGCTACCCGCCATCGTCTACGAAGAAACCACCGGCGAGGCCTACCACCCAGTCGATGGCATTCGCCACGTGCGCTGAGCCCTTCCGCCTAGGCAGACCTTTGGTGATGCCAAGCCTGCCGATTGAATCCTGCCTGGGCGCGATTGTGGCGGGATTGCCCCCGGGCGGAACCCTTCTGTTGCAGGCTCCTCCTGGAGCCGGCAAAACCACCCGGGTGCCCTTGGCCCTGCTGGAGGCCTGGGGCGGCAATGCCGGCACAATCTTGATGCTGGAACCCAGGCGTCTGGCGGCCAAGGCCGCCGCCGAACGGCTGGCCGCCAGCCTGGACGAACCGGTCGGAGCCCAGGTGGGCTACAGGGTGCGCTTTGAGCAGCGTTGCTCTGCCGCCACCCGCATCGAAGTGGTCACCGACGGTCTGTTCCTGCGCCGTCTGCAGGCCGATCCCGCACTTGATGGCGTGGCTTGCGTCATTTTTGATGAATTCCACGAACGCCGCAGCGAAGCGGATCTGGCCCTGGCCCTGGTGCGGGAAGCGCGCTCGGTGCTGGCGCCCGATCTGCGCCTGCTGGTGATGTCCGCCACCTTGAACCTGGCCCCCCTGGCCGGCCAATGGCCGGAGGCCCAGCAGGTCACCAGCGAGGGTCGCAGCTTTGCTGTTGAGGTGACCCACCAGGCGCCCCGGCCGTTGGAACCCTTGGCCAGCCAGCTGGTTCGGGCCCTGGAGCAACACTGGCTCGATCAGCGGCAGGCCCAGGAAACGGTGCTGGTATTCCTCCCAGGCCAACGGGAAATCCAGCTATGCCAGAGGGCCCTGGAGGCCAGGGACTGGGCCCAAGATCTGGAGATCTGCCCCCTGCACGGCAGCCTGCCCCTGGTGGCCCAAAGCCAGGCCCTGGCTGGGGCGCGCCGGCAGGCCGGCAAAGTGGTGCTCGCTAGTGGCATTGCCGAGAGTTCCCTCACCCTGCAGGGGGTCACCCTGGTGATCGACAGCGGCCTCAGCCGGCGCAGCCGCTTCGATCCACGCACCGGCATGGATGCCCTGGTGACCAGGCCCGCCAGCCAGGCCAGCGCCGAGCAACGCCGGGGCCGGGCCGGACGCCTGGGACCCGGCCGCTGCGTCCGTCTCTGGTCCGCCGCCGACCAGCAGGGCCGGCCCGCCTTTGATCCACCCGAACTGCTGGAGGCCGATCCGGCGCCCTTGGTGTTGCAACTGGCCCAATGGGGCGCCGGCCTGGGTGAAGCCCTGCCCTGGCTGGATCCGCCCCCCCGGGCCAACCTGCTGGAGGGCCAGGCCCTACTGCAAACCCTGGGGGCCGTTGATGGGGCCGGGGCGCTCACGGGGCACGGCCGCCAGCTGGCGGGCCTCGGGGTGCACCCGCGCCTGGGCCAGCTGCTGCTGCGCTCCCGCGTCCTCGGCGCCGCCGAGCTGGGCTGTGCTGTAGCGACCCTGCTCAGTGAACGGGATCCCCTCAACCCCCAAACCAATGGCAGCGACCTGGGCCGCCGGCTTGACTGGCTACGCCAGAACGGTCGGGATCCCCAGCGCCAACGGCTGCTGCAACTCCAACGGCAATTGCTGGCGCAACTGCAAGCCCTGGGGCCCATCAAGCCCCCCAAACCCGATAGGGATCGCCCCGGCCCAGCCAGCCCCAGCGATTCCAAGTCCAACCCCCCAGAGGCAGCCCAGGCTCCTACAGCCACCCCCCTGGGCGCCGATGCCCTCGCCGGCGAGCTCGTGGCCCATGCCTATCCCGACTGGGTGGCCCTGCTGCGTCCAGGCAGCCAGGAGCGCTACCTCACCCGGGGGGGCCGGGGCGCCCAACTCAACCCCAGCGATCCCCTCAGCGGCTGCGAGGTGCTGGCGATCGCCCGTACCGATGGAGCCGGACGGGACTGCCGCATCCACCTAGCCATGCCCCTGGCGCGGGCGAGCCTGGACGCCTGGGCGGCCCAATCCGGCGCCATCGAGGAACTCGTTCGCTGGGATCCCCAGGCCCAACGGGTACGCGCTGAACGGCAACGGCGCCTGGGGGCCCTGGTGCTACAGCGCATCCCCTGGCCCACCCCACCCCCAGAGCTCGTCAAACGGGCCTTGCTGGCGGGATTGGGCCAGGACAACCCGGTGGGCGGCTCCGGCCCCCAGGGAATGCAGCTGCTGCCCTGGAGCGAGACCAGTCGCAGCCTGCAGCAGCGGCTTGGCCTGGCCCACCAGCACCTGGGCGCCCCCTGGCCCGACCGCAGCGACGGGGTTCTGCTGGCCAATCCCTCGAGCTGGCTCGGAGAGCAACTCGAGGGGATCAGCTCGGCGGCGGAGCTCCAGCGCCTCAACCTGGTGGAAGCCCTATGGAACGGCCTGCCCTGGGAGTTCAGGCGCCAGCTCGACGAACTGCTGCCCGAACGTGTGGCGATCCCCTCGGGCCGGCTAGCGCGGCTGGACTACAGCTCGGGGGTGCCGGTGCTGGCGGTAAAACTGCAGGAGCTCTTCGGTTGCAATGACGGACCCAGGGTCCTAGGCGGCCGCCTCCCCGTCAGCCTGCAGCTGCTCTCCCCAGCCGGCCGGCCCACCGCCATTACCAGCGACCTGGCCAGCTTCTGGCGCTCGGGCTACCGCCAGGTACGCGCCGACCTGCGCGGCCGCTATCCACGCCACCCATGGCCGGAGGACCCCAGCACGGCCCAGGCCACAGCACTAACCAAGAGCCGCCTGGCCCAGGCCCAGGAGTGATTCCCAAGGACATCCATGGGATTCGGGAAACCGTTCGGACCTCGCCGGCCCGGTCCTCTCAACCAACCTAAATATTTCCGTGCAATCGTCGCGCCGCTTCGCCCTTCAACCCATGGCTGTCTCCTCCTCCCATTTTGGCTTTGTGGCCTTTGCTGAGACTTGAAATGGCCGCCTGGCCATGCTCGGCTTCGTGATTGGCCTCGGCACCGAACTGCTCAACGGCTAGGGCATCCTGAGCCAGATCGGCCTGGGTTGATCCCCAGCCAGTCCCTTTAAGCCGGCATCGGCCAGACTGAAGAAACCCCATAGTCGCGGAGCTGCCTTGGCACGCCCCATCGCCAAGAACCGTCGTGACGGCGCCCGTCAAATCAGCATCGCCGTGGTGATTAGCGCCATTGGAATGATTGGCTTCCACCATCCCATCGGCAAACTGGTGGTGGTTGTGGCGAGTGCCATGGCGATCTACTGGGGCTTTGGGTACAGGACCCTGCACGAGTGACGCCCATGGCTGAGGCCAACGGCCTGCCCCGCTACAGCGTCGCCCAACTCAACCAGGCGATCGGCAGCCTGCTGGAGCGTGGCTTCGCCCCCAGGTTCCTGATCGACGCCACAATCTCCCGGCCCCAACTGAAGAAGGGCCACCTCTGGCTCACCCTGGTGGATGGGGAGGCGACCATATCGGCGGTGATCTGGGCCTCCCAGCTGGCCAAACTCAGCCACCAACCCGCCGAAGGCGATGGCGTCGTCGTGGTGGGGAAGCTCAATTTCTGGGCAGCCCGGGCCACCTTGTCTGTCCAGGTGTTGGACCTGCGCCCCAGCCTCAGCACCGTGCTGCGCCAGTTCGAGCGGGTACGCCAAATCCTTGAGCCTGAGGGCCTATTGGCAGCCGAGCGCAAACGCAGCCTGCCGCCCTTCCCGGCCGCGATCGCCCTGCTCACCAGCGTGCCCAGTTCCGCCCTGGCCGACATGCTGCGCACCGCCGCCGAACGCTGGCCCAGCACGCGGCTCTACCAGGTGGCCATCCCGGTGCAAGGCCAGGTGGAAGCGGAGATCTGCCGGCTCCTGGCCCAGGTGATCGAGCGGGCCGATGGGCTCGGAATCGAAGCGATTGTGCTGGCCCGCGGCGGCGGCAGCCGTGAAGACCTGGCCGTCTTTGATGGCGAAGGCCTAGCCCGCCTGCTGGGAGCTAGCCCGGTGCCCGTTGTCACCGGGCTAGGGCACGAGGACGACACCACCATTGCCGATCTAGTGGCCGATTACCGGGCCGCCACCCCTACCGCCGCGATTGTGGCCCTGCTGCCCGATCGGTTAACGGTGCTGCAACGGCTGAACCAAAGCCGAAGCCAACTGGGCCAGGCCCTCAGCTTCGGCTTGCAAGCCAAACGGCAGCAACTCGCCAGTTTGAAGGCCCAGTTAGAGCTGATCCGCCCCAGCCGGCTGTTGGCCCACCAGCGCCAGGGGCTCCAGCAACGGCGCGAGCTGCTCGAAGCCCTCTCGCCCCAGCGGCTGCTCCGACGCGGCTTTGCCCTGGTGCGGTCACCCAGCGGCCAGCTCCTGCGCTCGATCAAGCAGATTGGATGTGGCGATCCCTTCCTGGTGGAGCTCGCCGATGGCCGCCTCCAAGCCCAGGTCACCCATGTCCCCCCCGCGCAAAAGCAGCCGCCCCCCTGTAAACCAGGCCCCTGGAATGCTGCCTGATCAGGATCAACAGAGCGTTGAGGAGCGGGAATGGCAAGCCGACGTAGCCCAACTCAGTTTTCAGGAGGCGCGAACGGCCCTGGAACTCTCCCTCGGCCAATTGCAAGCGGCCGACCTTGAAGTGGAAGCGATGGCGGGCCACTACCGGCGGGCGCTGACCTACCTGGAGCGCTGTGAGGCCGTGCTCGCCGAGGTGGAACAGGACGTGATCGAATGGGATCAAGGCAGCCCAGCTCCCAAGCGCACCAAACCATGACAATCCCCCTGTCCAGCAGACCCAGCCCCTGGCTTGCTTGGCTTTATCTAGGCCTGGCCGGGGCCGGGGCGATCCTGCCCTGGCTGGCCAACCTCGACTTCATCCGCGAGAGCGGCGGCGCCTTTGATCTGGCCCGCTTCATTGCCCAAGCGAATGCTAATTCAGCAGCCCAATCCCTCTCCCGCGATCTCCTGATCGGCGCCACGGCCTTCACGATCTGGATGATAGTGGAAGCGAAAAGGCTGCAGATTAAATACTTCTGGGTCGCCCTGCTAGCTAGTTTCGGTCTGGCCTTTGCCTGCGGGGCACCCCTATTTCTATTTCTAAGGGAACGGCGGTTGCAGGAACTCTCAAAAGAGAAAGGAGAAGCACAAACACAGTTTTAAGCGCCCGTGCATAGAGGCTTGATCAACATCAGAACCAACTCAACCAAACCATTACGGCAATACAGTAAGCCAGGAATACGGTCATAATGTCCAATCCAGATAACGCAAAAGCCTTAGCGTTTCCCCTCTTCGTCCACCGATTGGGCGACCACGTCAATCGTCACGTCACTGGCATCCACCCCAAGCGACACCCCTTCAGGACCCTGGCGGCTCTGCAGAGGGGACCCACAGGCTGGGCATTGGCTTTGGGCGAGGCTGGCGGTGCCACAAGCGCTACAGGTGACCTGGTTGCGCCGCAACCACCACCAACCGATCACACCGCCACCGGCCAGCACCAGGGGCACCAGCACCACCAACAGGGTGATCCCCTCCAGCACATCCACAAACAGGCGGCCAACTAAGCCAGGCGCCAGCAGCAGCACGCCAGCTAGGACAATCCAGAGCCAAGGGAGCGGACGGGACATCAGCTAGCCACGGGCGATGGGAACGTGGAGTCCATCCTCTCCCCCGGCCGGATCAGTCCGGGCGGTGACTGGGTGTGGATCGCCCCCCAGCCAAAAGCTCGCCTAACGCAGGCGCCTTAGCAAAGCCAACCGGACGGGCCAGGACCACTGAGAGGGCGATGCCGTAATAAAGGATCAGGGCAAGAATCCAGACCCACAGGGTCAACAGCAGCACAGCGCCGATGACGCCGTAGGCCTGGAAACGGGCACCTAGGGGAATCAAGCTGCTGCCAAGCACCAGGTTCAAACTGGTGAGGGCCAGGCCGACTAAGAGGGCGGCAGGCACCAGGGGGGCCAGGGGAACCCGCCTTGAGGGCAACAGGCGCAACAGGGCCAGGGCCACGCAAGAACTGAACAACAGGGACAATCCCAGGTTGGCCACCACCACAAAGGGCAGCAGCCGATGCAACGGAGTCGGTAACAACGAGGCCAGCGTCACCTGCCAAGAGTCACGGGCGAGCACTCTCAAACTGGTGGCCAATTGGCCGAACACCACGAACAAGCCAAGCAGGGCAACCAGGCCAAAGGCCTCAGCGCGGGATCGCAGGAAGCGAAGCACAAGCCAATGCCAAGACTGGGGTTGGAGCTGGAAACGGAAGCCCCACAGCCGGTCAGCACCACGCCGCAGGCTCAGATAGGCGTTGCTTGAGGTTACCAACAGCGAGAGAATACCAATCAATCCAGCCCCGTACCCCTGGCGATAAAAACGCATCAAAGTATTGCGAATTACGGGCAATACATTCTCGGGGAAGATCCTAGCGGCCCAATCAATGATGCTGTCAGTAATGCCATCATCGCGGCCCAGAATGCGACTGGCAACAGCCAGGGCAATCAGCAGGATCGGGAAGAGGGATTGGAGGCTGTGATACGCAAAGGCAGCACTGAGGTCTACGCAATCCTGCTGATCCCAGAGGCGATAGGCCCGCCAGGTCGAACGCGCCACTGCCTTAAACCGCTTGCGCCTGCTCTGGGGGAGACTGCCCAATCGTGCTGAATTCAACTAGAAATCAGGCAAGAACCTACCCTGCCGCACCCCAGCCCAGGACCTGGCGTGTGACACCTCTAGGAGCAGTGCGAAGAGCGGATACCTCCTAACACCAACCAGCCCGAAACCAATCCCCTCACCCAACCAAAATCCCAACAAAAAAGCCACCCCTGCGGGTGGCTTTTCGTCGCCTGCTGATCGCTTGGATCAACGCGGCTATGGAGCAAAAGTTTTACCTGGCATCGAGCTATTTTTGCAGGGGGCTACCCCCCAACTATCGTCGCCGCAGCTGCG
>CAMCMT010000006.1 GCA_945875915.1 Synechococcus sp. UW140
GTCTGGTCTCGGGAAGGTGGTAGTGCTCCGACCAGAGTCACAGACCAGCCCACCCATTCCCCCGCAAGGGCTCTGAGCAACGGACCGTCAGCACCGGCTACGCCGGTGCTGAGCCCAGGGATTTACACCACTTGGCGGGACGCCCCCCGCCCTGGTGGCAGATGGAATCACCGATGTCTTCAAGGTGGCAGGTCTACAGAAACCTGATCTCAGCATCCTTTCGGATACGTTCCTGGCGGAGGTCAGCAAGATCCCCCAGAAGAACCTGGCGGTTGAACTGCTCCAACGGTTGCTAAGGGAAGAGGTCCAGACCCGCTTCAAGACCAACGTGGTGAAGCAGAAGCGGTTCAGTGAACTTCTCCAGGCATCCCTGAACAAATACGCCAACCGCTCGATCGAGGCGGCACAGGTGATCGAAGAACTGATTGCGATGGCAAGGCAGTTTCGTGATGAAGCAGAAAAAGTAGACGCGATGGGGTTGTCGGTTGCCGAGGTTGCCTTCTATGACGCCCTGGCAAACAACCAGTCAGCACACGATTTGATGGGCGATGAGGTGTTGATGAAGATGGCACGGGAACTGGCAGAAAAACTCAGAAACAACCTCAGCATTGATTGGCAATACAAAGAGAACGTGCGGGCACGACTGCGAACGATGATCAAGGCACTGCTGAAACGCTATAAGTATCCGCCCGATCAGGAGGCAGCAGCGATTGACCTGGTGCTTCAGCAGACAGAAATGATTTCTGAGGAATGGTCTAGAGAGGATCTTGGCAAGAAGATTGAGGCAGTTGTTGCTGATGCTTTGGAAAAGCAGTTCTGATTGAGAACTACTCCTCTACAACCTCCAACAGATCCTCAATCCCACAATCCAGCACAGTCACAATCTTCCCCGCCAGATCCAAGGGCAATGAGGACGCCCGCTTGGCATCTGTTCTTGCCAGTCTTGTGATGGTCGTTGCGGCAACACCGATCTCAGTGGCAAGGGCATTCATCGTGATCGCCTTTTGACCCCGCTCTGCCCGCTTGAGGTTCGCAAGGGCAATCGCTTTTGGCAGTGTGAGTCGGACTTCCTTCATGGGCACGATAGCTTAAGTATCCAACCAAGATAAAACAGCGCCAAAAAGGCTAGATCCAGTATTTCATACGATGAACGCAGTGCTGAAGCCAGCGGGTGTTGAGAAGCCCATGCTCCCAACCCATCCCAGAATCCCGAAAGAGCATCAAACTATTGCGTCCAATCTGTGTCCCAGCCACCTGACGACCCTCAACACCGTCTGTGAAATGGTCGTTTCTGCTCTCCGCAATCCCATGTCTGCCAGTGGGAGCAGCAATCCTTGACGCCGTAGCCTTTGAGGGTGAATTTTGTGGTTCCCCAATGCGAGCCATCACTCCTGCGGGTGTCGGCGGAATCCCCCTGCCACACTTCATCCAAACCCCACTCAGCAAAAATGACAAGCACTTATCCTACGGATCCTCAGCAATTTGGAATCCACTTCAGTGACAAGGTAACTGCAGGAAACAACAAGCTACTTGCCAGGATAGATAGCAAAAGTATAGCAAAAGCGTCCTCGGTTAGCGGAAGTATATACTTCTACGTAGCGATTCGTGGCGATGACGGTCTTGGCAAGGAAGAATTAATCAATGATCCATCCGCATTGGAGGCTGCTACCGAGACCCTTGGAATAGAGATAAGGCATGAAAACAAACACCATCGATGGTCCGCTGGGTTGCCACACGCGTTTAAAATATTGGAATTTGCTGCAACCCACTTAAAACAAAGCAACAATATTGCATCTGGGAATATTGGCGTCAATGCTGAACTTAAATGGCGGGACGATCAGGGTCTAGAAAGTATCATTCATCTATCGCAAGGCAAAGATAGTGTCGATTGGCAGGTCACGCGATATCTTTAATGAAATCATGAATTTGTTTAATTTCAGATAAATTTGCTTGAGGGATAGCGATGTGGTTTTCTGTTGCCGAGGTTGCCTTCTCCTGCGCCACAGCGGGATTCCCTGTCAAACTCACCTAACCAGTAGCCCCAGCAGAAATGGCAATCGAACATCCTGCGCACCCAAGCAAGTTGCCATCAGATTGAATGATGAGATCATGGGGATGGCTTCGGCAATTCAACACTTATTGAGGTCTTAGCTCGGCTTGAGCCAAGAGAGCACTTGAGCGCCGAATCGCGGATCGGACCCCCTGGGCCGGCTCCTGGGCCATCCATTTCAAGGATTTGACGCAAGAAACGGCAAAATCAGCTAGCATGTTAGAAATCGCAACGTTTCTGTGATCAAGGGTCTTCTGAGTGTTTTGTTTGCGGTGCTCTCCTTCGTTCAAGTGCCCCAATGGGACAACGACTGGACCAAATGCTCCGTTTCTGTTCCTGACACCGCTTGTCACTGGTACGTGGTGAATCCCGATAACACTTTTGGTAAGGGGTTCAGCTGGATCACTGCTCCGGAGTTTGATGTCGCTGCCTTGAGGGATATTGGCGCTCAGCACGATCTAACCATCTCCCAGGGCTACCAGACCACTGTGGAACTAATGAATGCCGATTCAGCTGTTAAATACGGCGACGACTATTGATCGCCTCGTTCAACCACGTAATCACCATTCTGTTGGGCATTAATATATCTTCTGTGGGTGGGTAATCGGGCTACGGACCAAAGAACGCATCTTTTATTTTCTTGATAGGTATTCACTTTGTCAAGGCTGTGTAGATTGAAATAATGTACCTGATGTGATCAATTTAAGTGGCCCTGGAGACTGCATGCATCAGCAAATCTTGACTAATCAAGTGATAATCCTTTGCGGCATCCGCTTTGGAGAATCGTATTTTTTGCAGTTAAAAGGTATCTTGATTTAGTTGGTAACTGTGCAAGTGCTGAGAAATATCCGGATATCGTCGAACACGAATGGCTTTTGCATTTAGCTACGCGAATGTGATTTTGCCGTGAATTTCTACGGTAAGCAATTCAATCCTTTCGCTGAATTGCTGTATGGTTGCCGTCAATTTATTGTTATCTTCTAATAGTCGAAGTAATTGCTTTGACTGATCCAATGCAAGGCTCTGCTCTTTTTGCATTTGATAGGCAATTTCCTCCCAGTGCAAGGCATCTGCTTCCGAACGTGCTTTGTCTCTGTCTGCTTGCCTGGTCTGGGCGAGCAATATCAGTGGAGCAGCGTATGCCGCCTGCAAGCTAAACGCGAGATTGAGTAAAATAAACGGATATTTATCAAATCCGGAAGAACTATGTGCATTGTATCCAATCCAGAATATCACGATGATTGTCTGTGAAATCAGAAAGAAGGGTGTCCCAAAGAATCTGGCAAAACGCTCTGCTCCCTTTGCGAACCAGTTCCCTCCGAAAACTGCCGATAAATGAATGTGCTCTGCTAGGAATCTTAAATGATGGGGAGGATTTTGTTTTTGATTGATCACAGTTAAATATACATCCATTTTGATTCTATGTGTATTCGGCAAGCAAGTTAAGTAGCGGTCTGATCTAAGTGGCTTTGATTTGCTTGGACTGCAAGGAGTGAAACAACCAGTCAAGGTGGAGTCAGGCAGTCGATTTACGGGTCGCCCAGCGCCGCTGACTTTCAGAACGTTGCCACTGCTTGGCTGCCCATCTGGCAGTCTTAATCAGCGGTGGCTGCCGCGGTTCAACTGGGGCATCATCCGGCCAATAGATCCAGATAGCCACCGGTTGATGGCAGCAACGCGTCGACCATGACCAGCGTCGTGGATGGCATAAACGGGCTCGTTCGCAGACGCCTGTCCGCTGACGACGGGGAGAACCAACGGCTGCCTGCGGCGCTTGCTGATCCGCTCCCTGAGGCAAGCCCTACTTACTAGATCGGCTGCAATGCCATGGTCCTCGTGTGCGGCGCCATCCCAGGCCCGCCGCTGGGTTGCCGCAGCGACGCATTGTCATGGTCTCAAGCCCCCGGTTGTACAAATTAAAGGGGTGACATCTTTCCTGAAACCGGGGGGCCTTAGAGGGCCAAGCGGGACAGGGTTAAAAGCTGGCAGTCGCCTGCCACCGTTGGCCGTCGGCAGCGGCTGCCTCGCAGCGCACGCTCCGGCCCTCGACCCGGCAGCTGCCGCTCGCCAGCCAGGCCTTGGGCAGGCCTTGGGCCAGGCCCCGGCCATCGAAGCTGCGCTCGCTCACCGTGCTCACCACCGTGCTGAGCGGGCCGGCCAGCTGGCAGTGACCCTGCAGGCAAACCAGGGGCGGGCTATTGGGTTGAAGCAGCCCCACCAGGATCAGCTGGTTGAGGCTGTCTTTCTGGGCGCCAGGGGCGATGAAGCGAACCGTTAGCAGGCCCTCGAGCTGTTGCTCTAGTTGCACCTGCTGGCAATTGCTTGGGGGTGATTCGGCCAGGTTGCGGCTGCAGCTGCGGGTGCCGCTCTGCCAGGAGCCGAAGCCCCCATCCCGGCCCGCAGGCACCCGGTTACTGGCCGCCTGCCCTTGGCCGTTGGCCGTGCTGGTGGAGGGCTGGGCAAGGGCCTGGGGGGGGCTGGAGAGCAGGGCCAGGCTGGCGAGACCGAGACCCAGCCGGGCCCAGAGCGTGGTGTCCGGTCCTGTGGGGCTCAATAGCCCGAATCTGCTACGCAGATCCCCTCGCAACTGAGTCCATTGTTGGCCGTGCGGCCGCAGTGGTGGCAGAGCACGCGATCCCGGGGGGCTGGTAGCGAGATCTTCGCCGGGTTCGCTCCCCCTCCCGGACCTGGGCCTGGACCTGGGGGCTGGCCTGGACCAGGCAGCTGAGAATGCACCGAAACTGGGGCCATGGAAGGATTAATCATGGCAAGTGAGCCGGCTTCCCTGCCGTCCATCGGTGTCGGCACCTGGGCCTGGGGTAACCAGTTCCTTTGGGGCTACGACCCCGCCTTGGATCACCAGTTGGCGGCCACGTTCCGGCGCTGCCTCGACCTGGATCTCTGTTTTTTCGACACCGCCGATTCCTATGGGACCGGCCGCTGGAACGGCCGTAGCGAGCAGTTGCTGGGTCAGTTCGCCGCTGCCTTGCCGCCCGCCCAACGGTCCCGCTGTTGCATCGCCACCAAGCTGGCCCCGTTCCCCTGGCGCCTCGGCCGGCGCGGTTTTGATCGCGCCTTCAGGGCGTCTAGGCAGCGCCTCCAGGGCAAGCTCGATCGGGTGCAGTTGCATTGGAGCACCGCCCGCTATGCCCCCTGGCAGGAGCCACCCCTGTTGCGGGGCTTGGCCGATCTGGTGCGCAGCGGCCAGGTGGCCAGCCTGGGCCTCTCCAACCTCGGGCCGATCCGGCTGCGCCAGGTGGTGGCCCAACTGGCAGACCAGGGGGTGACCGTGGCCAGCCTGCAGGTGCAACTGTCGTTGCTGGCTCCTGAGGCCGTGGCTCCCGGCGGTGTAGCCCAGGTTTGCCAGGAGCTGGGCATTCAATTGATTGCCTATAGCCCCCTGGCCCTGGGACTGCTGGCCCGGGCGCCCCGCCAGGCCGCCACCGAGCCTAAGGGTCCTCGGGGCAGCCTGTTTCGGCGCCTCAAACCGGGTCTGGGGCCCCTGCTCGACACCATGGCTTCGATCGCCGCTGGCCATGGCAGCGACCTGGCGGCGGTGGCCCTGAATTGGTGCCGGGCCCATGGGGCCATGCCGATTCCCGGTTTGCGCCGGCCTGACCAGGTGGACTCGGCGGCGGCGGCGTGCCGTTGGCAGCTCAGCCTGGCGGAACGCCAGCGGCTCGATCAGCTCGTGCTGACCGGCCCCCGCATGCCGAGCAACCCTTTCCAGAGCCGTTGAGATGGGCTGTTGCAGCAACCACGACCCCGCTGCTTGCTCGGGCTAGTCCGCCTGGGCGGCCCAGGGTTACGGCTGACTGGGTCTGGCCAGGGCCGTGGAGGGATCCGGGCTCAACACCACGGGCAAGGGTTGGCGCTCGTTCTCCGCACTGGGGGCATGGCGCACCACATTGAAATTGCGGGGTGCCAGTGGCCTTGCGGCCAGGGTCGGCCCGGCGTCCAGGCCTAGTTGGGATTGATCCTCTCCGTTTAACCGTTCCCCCTGGGCGTGCCCTGAACCAGCCAAATCGGCGTAAGCCGGATCCGGGTCGCCATCAACGGCCGCTGAGCCATCGGGGGCTGTGGCGGTGTCGGGGTCCAGCTTGAGGCCGGTCTCCAGTTCCAGGATGCACACCGCTTCCTGCAGCAGAGAATCGAAGGTGGCCCCCGACAAGCGGTGACGGGCCAGCTCCAGGAAGGCGCGGCTCAGGGATTCGCCAGCGGCGGCCTTGAGCGCCGGATTGGAGCGTCGTTGCTCCTGCTCGTCGTCCACCGCCCGGATGAAGCGCTCGGTGACATCCCGTTTGGTCGAGGCGCGGATGATCGTTTCCTGCTCGAGCTGGGAGAGGTTGATCTGCTGTTGAAGTTCTTCGATGCGGCGGTTCAGGCTTTCAAGCACCTCACGGGCTTCGCGCACCACATTGCAGAGCTGGCCATCGGAGAGGCGGGGTAGGTCGGCCACAAAGACCTTGCCGTGGTCCCGCAGGGCTAGGAAGGTGGCCCGCGCACCGCCGCGCATGGGTTGTTGGGGATCGCGGGGGCTGAGGGCGCGGTTGGGCGGGATCGGACCAGCGGAGCTACGGCGCCGAGTTAAGCGATTGACCCCGTCGGATGGTCCGGGGGCCAGGGGCCTGGTGATCGGTCTATTAAGCATCTCGAACCTCTATGGGGATTGTCTCGCGGACAACTGACTGCAAATCCGGTTGGGATCTGCCGCGTTAACCAAGAACCTTAACCAATCCATTGCCAAAACCCCCTGCCGTAGGAGGGGACTGCTGGGGGCCTGATCTGGGCGGTTTTGAGGGTTGCTAGCTGCCTTTAAGCGGGCAGTCCTAACAAGCGTGCGGCTCCGTCCGCCGCTCCGGGCTCCACCACGCCAAGCCGCCAGGCCTGGTGCCCCTGATCGGCGCAGACCTGGAGTGCCTGCGCCACGGCCGCCTCGGGCAGCACCAGGCAGTAGCCGACGCCCAGGTTGAAGGTGTGCCAGAGGTCGGCTTCGGGCACCTCTCCTTTTTCTTGTAACCAACGGAACAGCTGCGGCCGCTCCCAGCTAGCCGGATCGATGCGGGCCTGGAGTCCGGCTGGCAGGCAGCGGGGCAGGTTTTCGGGCAACCCTCCACCGGTGATGTGGGCCATGCCATGCAGGGGGATGGCAGCGCCCAGCAGGGCTTGCACCAGGGAGCCGTAGAGGCGGGTGGGGGTGAGCAGGCTCTCGATCACCGCCGGACCGCCGGGGCTGAGCTCGCTGGCCCCGTCGACTTGGTGGGCCTCCAGGATTTTGCGCACCAGGCTGAAGCCATTGCTGTGGACGCCGCTGCTGGCTACGGCAACGATCTGATCTCCGGCCACCACAGCGCGGCCATCAATCAGGGCGTCTTCCTCCACCACCGCCACACAGAAGCCGGCCAGGTCGTAGCGACCGGGGCCATAGAAGCCGGGCATTTCGGCGGTTTCACCGCCCAGCAGGGCGCAGCCACTCTGGCGGCAGCCATCGGCGATTCCCTCCACCACGGCCGCCATCGCCTCCGGGCTGAGCTTGCCGGTGGCCAGGTAGTCGAGAAAGAAGAGGGGCTGGGCCCCGCTGGTGATCACGTCGTTGACGCACATGGCCACCAGGTCGATGCCGACGCCGTGGTGGCCGCCATGGGCCTGGGCCAGTTCGAGCTTGGTGCCCACCCCATCGGTGCCCGCCACCAGCAGGGGCTTGCTGAGGCCCGCCGGCAGCCGGCAGAGGCCGCCGAAGCCGCCCAGGCCGCCAAGAACCTCTGGCCGGCGGGTGGACTCAACGCTGGAGCGGATACGTTCGACAAAGGCCCGTCCCGCCACCACGTCCACGCCGGCTGTGCGGTAGTCCATTCCAGAGCTGCTGTTGGCACGATCCTGCAACGGCGTGCCGCGCCCTTGGGCGTGCGGATCGGCCCCATGGGTGTCCAGGCGGTGGACGGTTGGCCGATTGGCCCCCGTTGCGATCAGCTTGGCTTATGAGCGTCATCGGACTTGCTGATCCGTCGCCCGTTGACGTCGGGGGCAGAACGTAGGCAGGGCCTTGGATCGTGCTTTAGATAGTGAATACTGATCAATCTTTGTGCCGCAAATATGACCAAAACCTCCAGGCAAATCGGGTTAACTTTGCCGGGTCGTCAATTCCCGATAGGAACTTCGCCGTCAGTTCATCACAGCTTCTTTTCCAAAATGCTGTCTTGAACACTACGCAGACAGGTCACAACTTCAAGTGTGGCTGCTGCTTTTGAACGGCGAGTTTCGCCTGTTATGTGCCGATCCATCTTCCTGAGTGGCATTGCCCTCCTGATTTCCGGTAGTAGCGTTGTCTCCCCTGCCCTGGCTGCTTCCACCCGGGCAGTTCAGACTGCCGATGCCCTCGCCAGCCAGCAGCCTTCTTTGTTGGCTGACCCTGCCGAGGCTTCCCAGGCCTACGAACCGGAATCCAGTGATCTCGCCATCCGCGAGGTGCAGCCCATCCAGGTCCAGGACCAGCAACCGGGCAATCCCCTGGTTCCCAGCCAGCCGATCGCCGCCTCTTCCAACCGCCAAGTCCGCAGCGTCACCACGGGCGAAGCCAGCTGGTACGGCCCCGGTTTCTACGGCGGTCGCACTGCCAACGGCGACGTGCTCCGCCGCGGTGACTTCACCGCAGCCCACCGCAGCCTTCCCTTCGGTACCAAGGTGCGGGTCACCAACCTCTGGAACGGCCGCATCGCCGTGGTTCGGATCAATGACCGCGGCCCCTTTGTGGGCCACCGCGTGATTGATCTCGGCCCAGGAGCCGCCAGCCACCTCGGTCTGGTTGCCAGTGGTGTGGCCTCAGTACGCCTTGAAGTGCTGCGCTGAGTCCTGGTCGCCCTGATCCGATCACGAACCCCCTTGCCCATCCGTCTTTGACGGGTGGGCTTTTCAATAGGGGAGTTCTGGGGGTTGCCTTGCGTCTGCTTCAAACCTGCGCCGAGCTGCGCCAATGGCGCCAGGGCTGGGAGTGCCCGGCTGGCCCGCTGCAGTTCGTGCCGACCATGGGAGGGCTGCATCAGGGCCACCAGTCCCTGTTGGCCTTAGCGGACCAGGCCCGCGCCGCTAGGGGCGGTCAGGTGCTGCTCAGTGTCTTCGTCAACCCGCTCCAGTTCGGCCCGGCCGAGGACTGGGATCGCTATCCCCGCGACCTGGAGGCCGACGCCCAGCTGGCTGCGGCCGCAGGCGCCGATGCCCTGTTCGCCCCCAGCGCGGCCGAGATCTATCCGGGCGGCCCGGCGGAGCTCACCCGGCTCCAGCCGCCCGACTCCCTGGTGGCGGGGCTGTGTGGCCGCAGCCGGCCGGGCCATTTCGCCGGGGTGGCCACCGTGGTGGCCCGGCTCCTGGCCCTGGTGCGGCCCGATGTGCTCTGGCTGGGGGAAAAGGACTGGCAGCAGCTGGTGATCGTGCGGCGTCTGGTGGCCGACCTGGGCTTGCCCCTGCAGGTGCGCAGCGGTCCCACCCATCGCCAGGCCGATGGCCTGCCCCTGAGCTCCCGCAACCGCTATTTGAGCCCAGGCCAGCAGCAGCAGGCCCTGGCCCTGCCCCGCAGCCTGGCGGCGGCGGCCCAGCAGGCCCAGGCCGGGTCCAACGACCTCCAAGGCGGTTCCTCGGTGGGCTCCCTCACCGAGGCGGTGCGCAGCGGCCTGCTCCAGGCCGGGCTGGTGGTGGACTATGTGGAGGCGGTGGAGCCCCGTAACCTGCGCCCAGCTGACACGCTGGAGACCACCCCCCTGCTCCTGGCGGCGGCGGCCTTCTGCGGCACCACCCGCCTAATCGACCATGTGTTTCTGATGCGCCGCCCGCCGATCGTTGCCATCGATGGCCCCGCCGGGGCCGGCAAAAGCACCGTGACCAAGGCCTTTGCCGCCCGCCTCGGTCTGATTTACCTCGACACCGGCGCCATGTACCGGGCCGTCACCTGGTTGGTGGCCTCGGCTGGAGTCGATCCGGCGGAGGCCAGCGCCGTAGCGGACCTGCTGGTGGACCTGGATCTGCAGCTGAGCACCAGCGCCGAGGGGGCCCAGCGGGTGTCGATCAATGGCCAGGACGTGACCGAGGCGATCCGCAGCCCCGAGGTCACTGGCCAGGTGTCGGTGGTGGCGGCCCATGGCTGCGTCCGCGAGGCCCTCACCTGCCAGCAGCAGGCCATGGGGGCCCGGGGCGGCCTGGTGGCCGAAGGCCGCGACATCGGTACCGCCGTGTTCCCCGATGCGGAGCTCAAGGTGTTCCTCACCGCCACGGCGGCTGAGCGGGCCCGCCGCCGGGCCCTGGACCTGGCCCAGCGGGGCTTTGCCGTGCCCGAGCTGGCCGAGCTCGAAGCCCAGATCACCGAGCGCGACCATCTCGATTCCAGCCGCGCCGTGGCCCCCTTGGTGCAAGCCGCCGATGCGGTGGAGCTGATTACCGATGGCCTCTCGATCGGGGCCGTGATCGACCAACTGGAGCTGCTCTTCCGTGAGCGGGTGCCGGCGGATGCTTGGCCCGCTCCGGCCCAGGCCTAGGGCTGGCGCCCCTGCCTGGGGGCTGGTTGGTCGATCCCGCCAGCCGGGGGCTGGGCGTTAGGGGGTCCTGAGATCGTCGAGGAGGCCGCCGCAGGCGTCCTCCAGCAGGTCGAGCACCTGCTCAAAGCCGTCCTCGCCGCCGTAGTAGGGGTCGGGCACCTCCTCCAGTCCGAACTGGCGGCAATGGCGGGTGATCGGTTCGATCAGGGCCAGGTCCCGGGCAGCGGACGCTGGGCTGCTGCGGGCCATGGCCTCCACGGCGGCCAGGTTGTCGTTGTCCATGGTGAGGATGCGATCGAAGCGGCCCAGGTCGGCGGCTTCGATCTGGCGGGCCCGGCTGGGTAGGGCGATGCCCCGCCGTTCGGCGGCGGCCAGCATGCGCCGATCCGCCGGCTTTCCCACATGCCAGCTGCCCGTGCCGGCCGAATCCACCACGAACTTGTCATTTAGACCCTCGCGGGCCAACAGATGCAAGAACACCCCCTCGGCGGCGGGGGAGCGGCAGATGTTGCCGAGGCAAACGAACAGCAGGCGTTGGGGCGACATGGCTAGATCAGCGCAGCAGGGCTGGATGGGGGGAGTGGGGGTGGACATTGCCCTTCCGACGGCAAGGGTTCAATGACCACGCAACGGCGATCACTCTGGCCCCCGTGCCTTCCGTTGACCGTGCCGTTCAGGCAGAAGATTGCCCCAAGCGGGCGCGCGGTCATCGGGCGATCTTCACGTCGATGCGCGTGTCGCCGCTTAGGTCGAAGGCTGCCTCGTCAAATTTCGGCGTGCGAAAGGTATGACGGACGTTTTTGCTCACGCCCCACGGCTCCTTCGGGGCGCCAAAGACGTTGAGGTCGACTTTGCCGTTTGCGACCCGGTCTTGATGCACCGCGACGGCATAACGGCCCGGGGGCAGGTTCCGGAAGACAAACGTTTCGGCGTTCGCGGTGGTCAGCGGCTGCTGCTGGACCGCCGTCGCGGTCTTGCCCAAGGGGAAACCGGAGGGGCCGGAGAAGAGGGAAGCCCTTAGGTCGCCGTCGTTGGCGCGGGCCCCGGTGACTACGACGGTGAGGGTGGCCTCGTCTTTGGCGGGGGCGGCGGAGAGGGGGCGCGGCTGCCCGGTGGTGATCAGGCCGGCTACGGCAAGCAAGGCAGGCAGGAGGCGGGCGGGTTTGGCGTTTGCCATCGGGCCGAAGTGCAGCAGGTTGCTGCCATGTGAACAACGTCTACATTATTGCCGTTTGATGTGATGGCTGTCAACATTGGCCATGGCCTCGACCCGCTATCACCACGGCAGCCTGCGGGCGGCCCTGCTCGAAGCCGGCTTGCGGATTGCCGCTGCCAAGGGGCCGGCGGCGCTCCAGCTGCGCGACCTGGCCAAGGCGGAGGGGGTGTCGGCCTCCGCGGTGTATCGCCATTTCCCTGACCTGGCCCACCTGTCGGCGGAGATCAGCCGGCTGGCGCGCGAGCGGCTGGCCCAGGCCATGCTCGATGCGGCGGCCGCCGTGCCCGACCATCCCGATGCCGGCCTGCTGGCGACCCGCCGCTTTGACGCGATCGGCCGCGCCTACGTCAGTTTCGCGGTGACCCAACCCAACCTGTTCGATACCGCCTTTCAGGCGCCGGGTGCGCCGCCATCGCGCCCGGATGATCCGGACGCTTGGACCGTGCTCAATCGGTCCTTGGATGCCCTGGTCGAGGCAGGGGAACTGTCAACGCTGATGCGCGTTGAGGCACCGATGGTGGCCTGGTCGGCGGTACACGGATTGGCCGGCATCCTGGTGCGACGGATGCCTGTGGAACCGATCGAGCAGAAGTCTGCGGTTGAGTCGGTCCTCTGCGCCGTACGACGGTCCCTCTCCCTGCGCGGCCAGCTCTGAGCTGTTGGTTGCCTTGCTGCTGCCCCAGGCGCGGCGGATCGATGGCCAATCGCTCGACACCGATTCCGGGCTTACTCCGGATCCCTTTCGGGTTGCGGGTTGGAACGATGCGAGGCCAAAGCATCGTCTGCCCAGCAAGCCGCTCCATCCCCCCAACAACGGGCCTCAGTCCCAACGATTTGGCTCAGGCGCTGGGCAGCCCGTCCAAGCGCCGCAGCGCCAGGGCGGCCCGTAGCCGCACCACCGGCACCGCCTCGGCATCGGGCTGGCTGAGGCCCAGCAGGGCCAGGCGGCTGGCGGGACGCAAGTGGTCGCTGTTGACATCAGCCAGGCCAATCCCCTCCAGACCCACGGCCACGGCATAGCGCACCACCCATTCGCCATCGGCGCAAGCGGCCACCAGGGCCTGGAGGCAGCGGCCCTGCACCGCCTGGCGCTGGCTGTCCTCTAAGGCGTCAAGCCGCAACTGGCCCAGGCCCCGGGCGGCGGCCCGGCGCACGCTTGGGCCGATGTCGCTGCCGAGGGCCTCTTCGAGCAGGTCGAGGCCGTGTATGTCGCCGATGCCAGCCAGGGCTCGCACGGCCCAGGCTCGGGCGCCGTAATTGCGGGGATCAAGGCTTTCCAGGATCGGCTCCACCGCCATCGGGCCCAGCCGGATCAGGCCATTCACGGCGACCACGGCAGCGCCGGGACAGTTGAAGCCCAGCACTTCCACCAGGCAGGCGATTGCCTCGCCGCTGATGCTGTTCCCGTGGTCGCTGGTCGCCAGGACAGCGGTGGCGGCCAGCAGGGTCTGGGCGCTGTCTGCCTGTCGCACCGCCTCGATGCGTTCGCCGATTGGGTCGCTTTCAACGCTCCTCACAACAGGGAGTCCATGGCGCTCAACACGGCCCCAGCCTGAATGGTGGCGTCATGGTGCGCCCCCTGCTCCACCAGGCCCCGCAGAGCGATCAATTTGAGACTGTTCTCGGCCAGGGTGTGGCAAATCGGCTCCAGGGCCGGCCGCCAGCCGACAGCCCCGAGATCCATCAGGGCGGCGCGCCGCACCTGCAGTTGGGGATGGTCCAGCAGTTGCACTAAGGGGTCGGCCCAGCGGGCCTCGCCACTGAGCTGCAGCAAGGCCCGGCAGGCGGCGCTGCGGATTAGGGGACGGTCATGGGCCGTGAAGGCTTCGATCAAGGTGATCACGCCGGGCTCGGCGATGCCGATCGCCCCCAGGGCCTCCAGCATCGCCTCGCAGGGTTCCTGTAGGCGCGGGCTAGCAAGACGGGGGGCTCCAGCACCGGCTGGGCCGCTGGCCAGGCGCCGCAGCAGCACCGCCACCGCCTCGGTGGCTTGCAGCTCGCCGAGTGAGCGGGCAGCCGCCTCCCGCAGGCCGTCATCCCCATCGTCGAGGGCGGCCAATAGCTCGGGAATCGCGCCGGCATCACCCAGCTTGCCCAGGGCGCGGGCGGCATTGCGGGCGATGGCGTTCTCCTCGACACCGGCGCCGGGATCCCGGGGGCGGCGTTGGTGCAAGGCGGCCAGCAGCAGGGGCAGGGCCTCCGGGTGGCGGCTGCGGTTACGACCCAGCCACCAGGCGGCGTAGTACTGCTGCGAGTGATCCTCGCTCTGTCGAAGGCGCTGCAGCGCTTCGGCCTCCGTGATCGGTTCGCCTGCTGCGCTGATCCCGGCATCTGGATCGATGGTTCCAGCCATGGCCCGCACGATGCCGGAGAGAGAGTTCGATGTTGCCATTGCGTCCAGTCCTCCCACCCGGATGTCACCCCATGCTGCCTAGGGGTGGGCTTTGAGGAGATCCCGGCGCCGAATCTTGACACCAGTGGGGTGCCATCCAGCCCCAGAAAAATGGCATCTACTGCCCCGTCACGACGATCAAGAAGTGACCTCAGACTGGCCTGAGAGAATCAGGTCATGAAAAGCCAGATCCTGGACTGATCACCATGGCATCGACGACCAACCGGAGTAATACAGGAGCAGATCGTCAGTGGGATCTGATGCGCGCCAGCTTTGATGGCGACTGGCAGGGGGTGACCTCCTGGTATGGGCGAGACAGCACTGGGATGAATCTGACCCGGGGAGAATCTGATCCAGCTGGATCGATCTATGCTATCCGTTTCTCCGATGCAAGCACGGGGCTTTGGCATGGAACGGGCTTGCGATCCGCTTCAGGGGGGGAACGCAGGTTTCCTTTGTTTCGGCATAGCTATAATCTAAGCAATAATTGTTGGCATTTCCCCAATACAGCAGGCCAGTCAAGTCTTGAAATGGACGGTAGTGCTGGCCGGGCAGGCCATGAAGTGAACTTCTTCACCTGCCGCTCCCGCTCCATGCTCATTGCTCTTTATCAGCGACAGGAGGATCACTCCATGGTCCTGCAATCCATCGCCGCCACACCCTTTCGCTGCAAGCGGGCGCTGATCGATCCGGTTCGGGCCAGGCTAGATTCGATACACGATGTCTTTGAGGCCATTGCAGGATGGCCTGGGATGGAGCAGGAGTTGCGACCCGGGCAATGGCCTGAAAACTCTTCTCTAGGTCACTCTATCCCTGAATTCGATGCAAAAAGCTTTCAAAAACATGATGTTAACGGGTGCTTCTTGGACGGTCTATTGTGTAGTTTGCCCGGATACTTACCCCAGGGTGCATTTGATCTAAATTTTGGCTGCCTGTTAAGTGCAAAAAGTTTTGTCCATCTAATCATTCGCTACGATGGGAAGCATCAGCTGGTCAGCTGGGTGGAACGTCGTTATCAACCCACCATCGATGGCTGAGTCAGCGTGAAGCCAAGTTGCTTAAGCTTTGCGTTGCTCACTCTGGCGTTGAGCACCCGATCGGTCGTGTCAGTCGTCAACCATTTTGCCAGGGGCAGACCAGCTTGTTCGCACAGGCGATCAGTCAGCTCTTGGCCGGTGTATTGGGTATCATTCACCAGGTTGTAAGTGTCGTTGAGGTTGTGCTCAAAAGCAAATGACACCCCGCGGACAATGTCATCACGATGGATCCAGCAAGGCACGTTTTGGCCGTTGCGTTGAACAACGCTGCCGGCAGCTGAAAGCAGCATGGCGGGAATATCACGGCCAGGCCCGTAGATGCCACCCAGTCGCAAAATGCAGACGTTGACCGATTCTGAGCGGAGGGACTGGACCATATCCTCCGCCATCGCCAGAACCTCATTAACCGGGTGAAGCGAATCCACTCGGACGGTCTCGTCTGTTAAGGCACCATGGCGATTGCCGTAAACACCGCAGCTGCTCAAGTGAACCAGTTGTAGGGGGGTTTGCCTAGGACGTTGCTGGAGTGCCTCAGCCAGCATCTGCAAGCCTCCTAGAAAGGTTTCCCGATATTGATTGACATCAACTTGGGAAGCTTTAGAGGGTGCAAATGACGCAAGGATTCCGTCAAGACTTCCGGCAAATTTAAGGCTGCTGCGGGGATCTGTAGAATCAAAAACTACCGGAGTATCAACAATCTCGGCTAGGTTCGCTAGGCGTTCGTGGCGGGTCGTCGTTCCCCAAAGTTCATGGCCCTCCTGCCTCCAAGCCTTGGCGACCGCTTCACCCACATAGCCACAACCAAGGATCGCCCGCCGTTCACCTGAGGGCAAAATGGGCCGCTGCTCCTTGGCCAGTAATTGATAGAGGGAGGCCAGGTCCGGGGAGGACGTCATGCAGCCGTTACATTTCTTAAACGTTAGCCGGCCTGTTGGTGGCCTGCGAGGCAAGGGATGGCTCGATCATCCCCGCTGAGAGATCGGCCAGCTCCGCCTCGCGTGGGAGGTTGGCTTGAGATGCCCTATCCCAATGCCCAATTACCAGATCACAGCCGAGGGGCTGGTGGACCTACAGGTGAACTGTCCCGGTTGCAGCGGTGACGCCCTCGTTCTGGCCCTGAGGCACTGGGACATTCAGAGCTATCAGACGCTTCGGCGCAGCGAGGACGGCCTTCAATGGTGGTTTCAGGTGACCTTGAAGCCCGCAGCGGCTGGAGTCAGGGACGACAGTGCACTCACCAGGGTGGTCAACGTCTGTCGAATCGACGACTGAAGTTGTGATTGAGGCCATGGGCCAGGAGGCTGCTGGAGTGGCAGGCCGAGGCGCTGGGCCCTCCGGATTGCGCTCCCGAGAGCGCCCTACGCTCAGAGGTCGAAAAGGACCTCGTGGATGTAAGCCTCGGTCCACTCCTTGCCATGGAAGCGGCCCAGCATGCCCCGGGCCGGATCCTTCTCGGCGCGATAGGCCACATAGTTTCGCTGCCCGGCCAGCAGCTCTAGGCGGCGCTCGTCACTCACGGGTTGGGCCTCGGCCACCAGCTGCAGGTAAAGGTCGAGGTAGGCCACGAAGGCCGGGAAGACCGCGTTCTCGATCAGCGCGTCGCCGTCGTTGCCCAGGGGAAGCCTTGTCCAGAGGAAGCCGGGAGAGAAGTACGGCTCGGCCTCGGCTGGAATCGGACCACCCGAGGGCAGAAGCTTCTGCCAATGCTCCCAAATCGGCAGGAGGCGCTCCCAGACTGGAAAGGTGTGCTGTTGGTCGGCCTTGAGGGCTGGTTGAAGGTCAAGGGCAATCAGGTGACCCGCTGGCAAGGTGACCAGATCAGCACCGAAAAAGGGCAGATCGAAGCTGCTGGAAGGGTTGGCTACGAAATTCAGCACCGAGGCGGCAGGTCCCGCTTGCACGCAGGCGGCCCGCACCTGCCGCAGTTTCTCCGTGCTGCAGCCCCAGGTGGCTGTGCAGACGGCAACGGGCTGGGCCTTGGACCCGGCGAGGCCTTCACGCCGCAGAAATTGCGCTTCGATCGGATAGGCAACCGGCTCAAACGGCTGAAGGGCAGCCACCGCATGGTCCAGGAAAGGAGCCCAACGCCAGCCAGCCAGGCTGACCGGATCGAGGCTGCAGGGCTGGGGCAGCGCGGAGGACGTCATGGGGAAATCTCGGTGGGAAGAACCGGCATCTGGCTACTGGCGGGGAATAGAAATTCCCCCAGGAACCGGTCCGACCAGGCCTTGCCGAAGTGGCTGGTGAACAGTCCATGGGCGGGATCCCGTTCGGCGCTGTAGACGTCGTAGGCGTCTTGCAGGCGGTGGACCTCGCCTGGATCCAGCCCAGGGGACGTTTGGGGGCGATCGTGGAGAGCCCAGTAACTGGCGAGGAACGCCGTGAATGCGGTAGGCAACGATCCCTCGGCTTGTTCGGCGTTCCCCCTGCAGAACAGCAGCCATGGCGAGAAGTACTGGTGCGGGTCGTAGGAGCGCATGGTTTCCTCGCCGTTGAGGTCGGGGAAGCGCCCATGCAGCTGCCGAAGTTCTTCCAGGTGGTGGGCCAGATACTCCGGCTTTTGGAGCAGGGGTTGGAAATCGAGAACGGCCACCAGTTTTTGGCGGGCGCCAAACCACAGCAGGTCGATCCCCAGCAGTGGTTGATCGCGGTTGTAGTCGGGATAGGCCACCGAATTGAGCACCTGGAGGCTCTCCCCGGCATCGAGCCGGGTCACCCGCCAGCGGCGGATGCCTGGCAACTGCCAAAGCCAACTGCGGATCTCACTGTTGCCCTTGGCAGAGCGGCACTCGGCCAGGTCATGGGGAATCTCCAGGGATTCGCCCCCCCTGGCCCGGATCTGTGCGTGTAGCTCGTCGAGGAAGGGATCGAACATGGTGTGCTGTTAGCTATCCGCAGCAAGCGGCTGCGACGCAAGTGGGAAACGCTGTCGAGCCGTTGCGCCGATGGCTTCCAGTTCGGCCCCATTGGGACAGCGCAGCTCGGTGCAGTAGGTCGTCATGCTGATGCCATCAAGGAATTGGATACTGCTGACCCGAATGCGTACGCCCTCGCTAACGAACCAGCAGCGCTCAACCCCCACATTCGTGTCGTAGCGAGTGGTGATCGTGAGCAGGCCGTCCTCGGCAAAGCAGTAGTTGCTGATCACCGGTTGTTTCTCGATGTAGCCCTTGTCCCGCAGTAGAAAGCCGCGGCGTGGGTTCGCAAGGTCCACAACATCAAGCAGAACGGCGGCATTCTCGTCACCGCGACTGTTCTCCTTGAGGTTGCTCTCCCACCAGAAGCGCGCACCGCCGCTCACCTGGCTGGAGGCAACTCCAAGGCTTTCGCAGATACTCTGCACGGCTCCATCCGAGCGATCAAAAGGCTCGATAGTGAGATTGGAGTCGCCGGCTTCGTCGTCCTGGTGATCAAGATGGTGCACGGCGCGGCGGGTTAGCCAAGTGCCGGCACTGGCGGCCAAGAACGCCGCCATGGTCAACGCTGGAAGCTGTGCCATCACCTCAGGCGACTACGGCCTCAGTGCTGCCGGTCCGGAGCCGCCGGGTGAGGAAGCCGAACAGAACCTTGCCGATGGCGGCGACCAGATTTCCCTCCAGTTCCTGGAACATCTTCATGTTGCAGTGGAACGCTTGGTTGGCCTCCGCCACGATGCGGTCCGCCACGGTCTGATCAATCGGCAGGCCGTCGAGGATGGCGCGGTAGCCAGACTTGAAGGCCTTTTCGTCATCGATGGCATCAAACTCGTAGAAGCGCAAGCCATCGTGCTCTCCCAGGTTCATGGCCTTCTGGGCGATGGCCTTGAGGATCTGGCCGCCGGAAAGGTCGCCGATGTAGCGGGTGTAGTGGTGACCCACCAGCAACGCGGGGGCCGTCTGGGCCACCTGATGGATGCGGGCCACGTACTCCTGGGCGCCTGGGGTGGCTTTCACCTGGCTGCGCCAGTCCGAACCGAAGTAGAAGGCCAGGTCCTGCTCCAGTGTCAAGCGCCGATTGAGCTGCGGAAAACTGATTGGCCCCACCACGGGGTGATCGGCGAGCTTACCGATCTCCTCTTCCATGGCGCTATACACAAACCAGAGATCCCCCACCAGGGTGCGGTAGCTGGCCTTGTCAACCACCCCCTTAAGGAAGCAGCTCACAAAGCCCGTGTTCTCGGCCATGGTGTGGGCCTTCTTCGTCCCCTCTCGCAGCTGGAGAGCAAGGTTGACAGCCATGGCGGCAAGGCAGGAATAGTTCTGGCTCGAACCTAAGGGAGGATCGCCCGGGATCCGGTCCCTCAGTTGCAGCCCTCAATGAAAGTGCAGGCTTGCCGAAAGGCAGGACTGAATCGGATTAGGACGGAGCGGTGGCCTCGAGCTGGCTGGCTAGCTGGAGGAGGACCGCCTCGATGCGCTGCAGTTCGGCGTGGGAGGCGAGGGTGGCCTCAATCTGCTTCTGGGGGAGCTTGAGACGCTGGCCCATGGCCTTGACATCGGTGACCAGGCGATCGCGGTAACCGCTGAGCACTTCGATTGACTCGAGACAGTCCTGACGGCTGGGATCGGCCATGGAGCGGAGAAGGCGTCTTTGGCCAGGGTAGGTAGTCGTCCGAGCCCGGCAGCTCGCACCGGGACCTTGGGCTACCTAGGAGGCCTGGCCTAAGCCGCGAGTTCAACGGCGCGGCGCGTCAGACCCTCTGGGCCGGCTGGCTAGGGCCTGGGAAGCGGCCGGGGGGGCTTTGATCACGAAATCTTGCGTCACCCATCCGCTTTGCAGTCTGGGCTAGAGCCTCAGGCTAACTTCGTGGAGCTTCGATCCTTAGGACAAGCTCAAAAGCCACTTTTCAATTGCTGTTTCAGTAATTTTGAAAGGTTCAGAGCCTGTATTAAGAAGCTCCCCCTCCCTACCCCAGGGTTCTCTCCAAAATGCTCGACGCTTTCTCCCGCGCAGTTTTAAGCGCTGATTCGAAAAATGCTGCTATCGGCAGCGGTGAACTGGCCGGTCTTCGTGCTTATGTTGCTGCCGGCAACAAGCGCCTCGACGCCGTCAATGCCATCTCCTCCAATGCATCCTGCATTGTGTCTGATGCCGTCACCGGCATGATCTGTGAGAACACTGGACTGATCCAGGCTGGGGGCAACTGCTACCCCAACCGCCGCATGGCCGCCTGCCTGCGCGATGGTGAGATCGTGCTGCGTTACATCAGCTATGCCTTGCTGGCCGGCGATTCCTCCGTTCTTGACGACCGCTGCCTCAACGGCCTGAAGGAAACCTACATCGCCCTGGGTGTGCCCCTGCAGTCGGCCGCCCGTGCCGTGGGGATCATGAAGGCGTCTTCCACTGCCCACATCAACGAGACAAACACCTCCGGCACCAATCCGGACGAAACCCGTTTCCGCAAGATGGAAACGATCCAGGGCGATTGCTCCGCACTGGTTGCCGAAGCGGCTTCCTACTTCGACCGCGTTGCTAGCGCTCTGGCTTGATCGGCTTCAAGCAATAGTCTTTTCATCCTTTTCACTTCCATTCCAGGAACCATTCAATGAAATCTGTTGTTACCACTGTCGTGACCGCCGCTGACGCCGCCGGTCGCTTCCCCAGCCAGAACGACCTTGAGGCCGTTCAGGGCAATATTCAACGCGCCACCGCCCGCCTCGAAGCCGCTGAAAAGCTGGCTATTGGTATGGACAAGGTTGTGCGTGAGGCCGGCGATGCCTGCTTCAAGAAGTACCCCTACCTGAAGCAACAGGGCGAAGCTGGCAGCAACCAGATCAAGGTTGACAAGTGCTACCGCGATCTCGGCCACTACATGCGCCTGATCAACTACTGCTTGGTAGTGGGTGGCACTGGCCCCCTCGACGAGTGGGGTATTGCCGGCGCCCGTGAGGTTTACCGCACCCTGAATCTCCCCACCGGCGCCTACGTCGAAGCGCTCACCTACACCCGTGACCGCGCCTGCTCCCCTCGCGACATGAGCCCCCAGGCTCTCAACGAGCTCAAGAGCTACATCGATTACGCGATCAATTCCCTCTCCTGAGGTCCGTTTGATTGTGCAGGGGGAGGCTTAGGCCTCCCCTTTTTTTTTGTTGACGGCCCCTTCTGGGCCCCTTCCCCTCGCAGCGACGACCTCCCGATGGCTCCTGGCACCAGCACCGGCTCCCTCGATCAGCTGTTCGACGATCTTGGGCATCCCAATCCCTACGTGCAGACCGAGGCGTTTCTGGAGATGGTTCGGCACCATGCCGATGCATCCTTGCCTCGCTTGCTGTTGATGCTCGATCATCAGGATGTGGTGAGGCGACGGGCAGCGGTGCGCGCTTTGGGTGTTTTCGCCGATCGGGCGATGCTGCCCCTTGCCGCTAAGTTCCACGCCAGCTCCGATGCCACCGTTCGCGCCAGTTGCGTGAAGGCCTACGCCCAGATTGCTTCCAATCGGCCCGGCATCGACGTTCCGCCTGAAGCCATGGCAGCCCTTGAGGCCGCGTTGCATGACGACTCCCCCGTGGTGGCGATCTCCGCTGTGATGGCCCTCGGCCAGGTTGGCAGGCAGGCTTTGCCGCTGTTGCTCCAGGTGTGCCGAGGCAAGAACGAGGCCCAGGCCGTGGCAGCGGTAACGGCCCTGGCTGGCAGCGATCACCCGGATGTGAACGCATGCTTCCTTGAGTTGTCCACCGCTGAAACGACCGATCCCTACGTGCTCGAAACGGTGATTTCGTCGTTGGCCAGGGTGGCGGATCTACGGATGCGGCAGGCGTAGATCTCACATTCAACGATCACTCTGGCGCCGAGCCAGTCGTCAACGGTCGTCAACGGCTTGTTGATGGTTGCGCAGCTGCTGAAGTGAGACCTGCAGCACAGGCTTGACTTGGTCGCTGGCTTCTGCTGCCAGGGCAACCTCCAGCTCGGTGATGGCATCGAGGGCTCGCAACTTCATCAACGAAAGGGCCGAATTCTTGCGCACCTGATCTGAACGGTCTCGCAGCAAGGGCTGCAGGAGCGGTGAGGCCCAGATCGGATCATGCAGCTTCCCCAAAAGAGTGGCGGCCTCGGCGCGCACCTGGTCAGCCGGATCGGCGAGGGCCTCGATCACCAGCACCCGGGCCTGCTCGTCGTCCAGGCTCTGGATCTGCTCACCAAGGGCCGCAATCGCCGCCGTACGCACTTCAGTGTCAGCAGAACGGGCTGCTCGGCGCAGGGCTTCTGGCGCCCTGGCGCCGACGAAAGCCAGACCCCAGCTGGCCAAACCCAGGTGCATGCTGGTGCTTTCGGCATTGGAGAGAACAGCGATCAGAGCCTCCACGGCGCACTCACCCGTGGCGGCCATGGCACCCACGGCAGATCCTTGCACCACCGGATCCGGATCATTGAGAAGGGCAGCGAGGAGATCAGGGAGGGCAACTGGATCCCCGATCAAGGTGAGGGTTTTGGCGGCGGCACGGCGCACGGTCACATTGGCGTGGGTTCGCAGGGCCTGACACAGAGCCGGAACGGCTGCGGGACCAACGGCACCGAGACTCTCGGCAAAGGTGAGCCGCATCAGGCCGCGTGGATCGCCGAGCCCCGCCACCATCTTCTGGATCAACTCCTGGTCCCCGGGGGGGCGATCTCCGGAGCGCAACTGCTGCTTCAGCTCCGCAGCCAAAAGGGCAGCTTCCTCTTCACTGAGGGAGATGGCCGCAGATACTGGCGTTAGGGGCGGAGTCTGGTGGATCAAGGCGGTGTGGCAGTCCAGGGCCCATTCTTGACGCAGAGCCAGTCGCCACCCGGCTGGCGTGGCTGCTCGTAACATAAGCTCCAACGAAAAAAAGTAATGACCACCTTCTTGGTCTCCCACAACCTGCAGGTGGCGAGTGAATTCTGCCCCCCCTGGGATGGGTTGCAATTGGCGTCAGGGTTGGAACGATTCTGTCCATCGGTCACCTCTGCAGAAGCACTCTCCCACCCGCACTGGCGACTGCGGCTTGAGAGCCCGCTGGATGCCCCCCGTTTTGCTGAGGAACTGGTGGCAGGATGGGCCTCCCTGCGTAGCGACTATGGCCATCGGGTCAACCATGGGATTCTTGCGCTAGGAGGGCGCAAGGACACACCGGCAGCCAGCTCTTCACCACTCGGTTTGGGCTCCTGGGGGGTCGACGTCGTTGAAACTCCTGACCCAGATGCTTTTCTGGAGGGCATTCAATGGGAACAGCTGAAGGCTGGCCGTCCAGCCGATGGCGTCTTTGAGGTGCTCTACAAGCCGCTCTAGTGGAACGGCTTTAGGTCCTCTTGGTCCGGGAGGCTGGCTTGGTCGTGCGCTGGCTTACGCGTTTAGTCTCCTTGGGTTGACCAGGTTCCGACCGATCAGTGTCAGGGGAGGACAGGGCTTCGACATTCTCCTGCGCTGAAGTTGGCTGGGGTGCAGCACCGACATCAGCCCGGGCGTGAATCTGGCCAGTCACATCGGCAACCCTCAATCCCTGGCGATGAAGCCCATGCATCACGACACTCAGGGTTTGCAGTGGCACTCGAATGGTTCTGCAAGCGACGTGGCCACCTTTCAAGGATCCGACCACGCTCACATAAAATATCTGATTCACCAGGATGCCCATGCTTACGCAGGGATCTTACTTGGATTGTCTCTCAACCCCATTGGGCTCGCCAATCGCTACACATTCTGACATCTGCCATGCGCTGCCTTGATCGGTAGCGCATGGGATAATGAACGATGTAATCAAGGATGAACGAGTCCGTGAGTTCAAGCCGCTTTAATAACATCCATCCGGGCCTTGATCAGGCAGAGTCCTTGCGGATTCTGTCGTTACCAGTGGCAGAATTGGAGTCAAGCAGCGATCGCTACATGGCGGCGGCCCAATTGCTCAACTTTCCCGGCAAGCAATCGGAACAGGCCTTGCTTGGGCTGCTCGCAGAGGAAGACGAAACGCAAGCAACCCAGCTCGCCAAGCGCAAAGCCGTGGAGGTGCTGGCACGGCTTGGTTGTAGAGATGCGATTAAGAGCATTGGCAAGTGCCTGATCAGTGACGATCATTATTTGGTGGAGAATGCAGCTTGGGCCTTACACCAGTTGGGCTGCCAGGATCAAGGGATCATCAATCAGATGGTGGCCTTATTGGCAGACTGCCGTCAGAATCGTCGTGTGCTCATTCAGAGTTTGGCCGGCCTAAGGGTCGTGCAAGCACTTCCTAGGATCAGCGCTCTCCAGGATGATGGTAGGCCAGGAGTTCGTGGGGCAGCTATCGCCGCTGTGGCCTCTCTGGGCGGATCAAGAGATCGGATTTTGAGCCTTGGTGAACAGCTTTTTCTGCCGAATCAGATGGACCGGCAGTCGGCTATTCAAGATGTGATTGATGCTGGCGCACAAGAGCTGCTTGAGGAGGTTTTGTGCGCCCCTGTTTCGCCGGTGTTTCGGATGCGGGCGGTGCGTCTGCTTTGGCCCGAGGCGCAGCCTCTGAGCAACGGCCTAGCGCTCTTGGATACACTTGATTTGCTGCTCTTGGATAGCCCTGAGAGCCTTCAGCTTGTCCATAGCTATGGCGAAAAGCAAGAGAATTTGTTTTTAATTAATGAGTTTTTTGGTACGGATTTTAGTCGCTGCTATCTTGCCTTGCAAACACTTGCCTGCGAACCAGGTGAGCACCTATGGCCCCTGCTCGAGCAGCGTTGGCTGGAAGAGGCCCACAATGACTATGGAGCTCACTATTTCTTTATTCGCCTATTTGCCATGGTGGCAAACTGGGGGGCCGAAAAGGCTAAGGTAGAAAGCTATTGCGAAGCTACCATTTTCAACCGTCGACCGCAGTTTAGCAAGTCTCGTCCTGCGGCTATTCTGGCCCTATTACGTCTTCAGCCCGAACGATTAAATGCTCCTCTTACTCAACTGCTGGATCCTGCGGTGGAGTCGAACTGGGAATGCCGCTATGCGTCATGGATGGCGGTTGCCCAGATGATCACAATGGGACTGTCCATCGGCACTCAACTTATGCATTTACATATCAAGACTAATGATCCAAACGCTTTTGTTGAGAGCAAGAAACGACAGGTTGCTGGATTACTCGCTGATTTCTGAAAAACGTGTCTTTGTGCTTCCATTACTTGCCCAATAGCTCACTATCGAATGACCGGCAGGTCGTGGAACCTTTGCCACAGCACGTAGAATCTTAAAAGTTCGCTTTGGCCCCATCGGCCAGGCACCTACTTCTCGTATTGAGATGACCTCACCCCCTAAAGAAAGCAGACAGACTTCGAAGCGCTCGATCAAAGATTGATCAACTGTCTCAAAGATAAATTCAGTCCCGCGGCAGATAAGATGCTGCGATCGAATCCAGCTTTCCAGCTGATGCTGTGGGCTCTTTATAGCCATCTTAATCAGCTGCTTGCATGATCATTCTGGAGCCAGCCTTCATCGAGATGGTCGCCATAGCGATGCGATCGACTAAAGCGTAGAGGTCCATTCTCAGCTCCCCAGAGATAGGAGTGGGTACTGGGGTCAAAGCCGCGATCTCGGCTCACCCAGTGATCCTCGCCAAACTCTACTTCGCTTACCAGATAGGTTAGCTGACCATCGCGGGGAATCAGGCACTTGCAACCCGGCTCTACTTCACCGCAGAAAGAACCATCTTGCTTCTGGCGAAAGACCATCGCACAGCCTGGACGGGGCAGCAGATCCTCTACAACGATGCCAGACAGTAATTCGGGCCGAGATCCTGCTCCGGCTGCGCGAATTCCGTTGCGAAGGCCAAAGTTGAGCATCAGAAGATGGTCATCTGCAACGATCAAATGATGCAAACCCTGGCGGTATGGCCGCCAAGGATCATAATCATAACTCTGCTCAGAGTAAAACCAAGGGCCATGAAAAGTCTCCCATGGAAAGGGACGAAAAAAAATGTTGATATGAGAGAACTTGGATGGCTCTGCCTGTGCCTGTTGATGGTTGCTGAAACAGCCTGAAATAGTCTGAGCGAAGTGCAATATGGATGCAGAATTCATAACTCAAGCCTCTATTCTTCTGATTTCCGAGCTGAAGGAAGTCTGCAATATGCCCGATCCCTCTGATGTACGCAGAACCGATGATCGGCAACGCACGTGCTCAGAAAGAAACCAGATGCGTTCCTCTGCAATTGACTGGCTATAGACAGTCTTGAGGATAAATGTGCCGTCGTCTAGAAAATTATAGGATGAGACTGCAGACTCTGCTTCTGCATAACCTGTGCTGCGCAGCAGTTGTCCCGTTCGTTCGGTTTCTGGAAGCGGAATCAGGATGCAGGTGCCTTGAGAAACTGCCGTGGCATCATCGGGTTCCCAGTCTGACTCTGCCTGCCAAGTCATCTGAAAAGGGCTGGAAATCGTGCCAGGAACAATAGACTGCAATGCCAGATAATCCACTACTTCTTGATTATTAATGGCTAGTCGTTCGATCTTGATATTGCTTATGACATCCTCAAACTGTCTAAAGGCTAGGGCGTGCGCTGAACGCATCGACCGCCATTGCCCTTCCGAACGGGCAACGAACTGCTCAATGCTCATACATTAATTGCGGGAGTTGGGCGAGCCTATCCGTTTCCGGTCGGGCGGCCTGCACCATGTGGACCAGGCTGTTGATCATCAGGTCCCTTGCCTCAGCGGAGCTGGCCTTGCTCATTCTGGATGGGACGACCTGTGCGAACTGAGACTGGGATTGCATGTCGGATAAAGGAGATAGGGATATGGTGGGAAGCGCCAGGTTGTCTCCCTTTCGGTCAAACGCCATTGACTGTCCCACCATGAACCAAGTTAGGAGTCCAAAAGGCGCCGTTCAGCCATTTGTTACGGACAGAATTGAACCGCCGCGCCGTTGCACACTCTGTAGCGTTGAGGAGAGGCTGCCATAGGGGACAACGGACACTTGCACAGCTCGGCGGTTCACTCCGGTTGGCGACAACGTGCTCCAGCAGATGCGATAGCGACGCTGATTGCGGCTTGAACTTGCTCCCCGGTTTCCACGAGCCGCAGAAGCCGGCGCTGAACCCGTTGCAAGGCTTGCTTTTAGGATCGGTCGTTTACCGCCATCAAAGGCAGCGGAATTACCTCTCAGACTCAGGGAGCGCACATAGGTAAGATTGCTTTCTCCAGTGGTGGTAGCTGTGGTACGCCAGTAAGGAACGCTGTCGAAACCGAAGGCATCGCCGTACTCAGTGGAATACACGTAGCTGTCGATTTCGGCTTGATACCCTTCAGCGGCCAGTCGCTGAACATGCTCGCTCAGTTCTGCTTGGTTGCGTGGTGCCCGGCCCAGCAGATGTTTGAAGTTGAGTTCAACGAACCGATAGGGACCATTTTTCTCTAGAAACAGGCTGCGATAGGTGTCTGAACAGGCAAGGGCGGAAATCAGCCCCTGAACGGTGAGATCACCTTGGAGAAATTGGCTTTCAGCGGTCGCAACCAGCTGCTCTTCCATTAAGTGCGCATTGCCAAACACTTGTCGGTAGGCAGCTCGCAGTACGTCCTGGGCATGGGCTTGGTCTTGCACTGATAACGTGGTGAGTGTGAAAGTCATTGCCAGGGAGAAAACAGCAAAGGGAGAAACGAGTGTTGCAATTAAGAGCAGGCAGAATAGCCGGGCTTACTTAGGCAACTTCAGTAATTGAAATGATGCGTCCGCCACGGCGGTGGATGTAGGCCAATTGGGTGGTCATGTCCTTGCCAGAAACTAGGTAGCTGGCGTTAGGTGTGCGCTGGCGGCCACCTGCGGGTTGCGCCTGAACGGCAATCCGATACCGTTTTGTGGTGGGGTCAACCGAGCCGCTGAAGGCGGAGCGGCGGTTCAGACGTACGGTGGTGCTGCTCCAGCCGCCCGGCAGAGCCTTGGCACCCAACGAAGTTACCAAGCTGGAGGAACTTTGTACACTGTCGCTACTAGAGAAGCCCTGCACCAGCGCCAAGTGACGATTAAAGCCAATCTGGTTGCGGCCATTCTCCGTTTGGATGCGGGCGAATGGAACAGTGTGTTCGCCAAACCACTGTTGGTATTCTGAGCCATCTAGGTAGCTGCTGATTTCCGCTTCGTAGCCTTCAACGGCCAGCCGTTGGATGTGTTCGCTCAACTCGGCCTGGCTAGCCGGCGCGCGTCCGAGCAGGTGCTTGAAGTTGAGTTCTACGAAGCGATAGGGAGCATTGCTTTCGAAGAAGCGACGCCTATATTCAGGCGAACAGGCAATAGCCCGCACCAACTCTCGGGTGCTGAGATAGCCTTCGGCGAACTTGCTTTCGGCGCTGATTACCCTTTCGCTTTCCATGAGATGGGGGTTGCCCATCACTTGGCGGTAGGTTGCCCGGAGCAACCCCTGAATCTGATCGGGGGTGTCTCCCGGGACCCGTTGGAAGATTTCCTGGCTGCGCTGGCCGAGCCCGAATCCTACATATAGATCGCCACGCAGCGGTACGGAATCTCCCCCATCGCTGTTGCTACGACGCACAGGCGTAAAGGTTGTGCGACCCGTTTCAGTTCCTCCAAAAGCTCCAAAACTTTGGGCCCGAAACACCTGGGTCGGAACACGAATTGTGATGGGCTGATTCCTGGCCAGACTGACGAGGAGCTTACTCTTGGAGCCGATTGCGGAATCGCTGCCAGCAAAGTTCTGCTCCAGGGCAGCGATCCGATTGAAGGCCGATTGGGGTGAGCCGGCTGGGCTGTTCCAAGTGCGGATGTATGGGGCCGTGTCGTCTCCGAATGAACGTCCGTACTCTTCGGAATCAATGAGGGCATCGATGCTCGCGTCAAAGCCGGCGCTAGCAATCCTTGCCACTTCGGCGCTCACTTCTGCCTCATCGACTGGCGGGCGGCCCAGTAGATGCTTGATGGACAATTCAACGCAACGATGGGGCGCCACGGCTTCATAGAAGCGTGAGCGGTAGAAGGACGACTTCGCGAGGGAGCGAACGAACTCTTTGACCGTTAGGCTGCCATGCCTCAGTTGCGATTCCGCCGATTCGAGGCGCTCACTTTCCATCGGCATGGTGTTACCGAAGACATGCCGGTAGCAGGCGCTGATCACAAGGTTTAGGCTGGACTCATCATTACCTACTTTGTAGCTAACCGGATTGTCTAGAAGGGGAGTGGCGCCAAAGCTGAGTGCGAAGGATTGGTTGGTCATTACACGACTGGGAGGGGGGAGGGGGGAGATCGGGAAATGCTGCGTTGGTGAGTGACTATCTCACTAGGCAGGTTTTGACGTTCTCTGAGTCAAGTAGCAATCAATGAATAGTTATACGGGAGTAATGCTGGCGATCACTCCTCCCTCGCGGTGAATCTGCTTGTATTTTGTTGAGAGCTGATCGAAGGGTACAAAGTAGGTGCGGTTCGCTTTCTTGTAACGAGAAATCGGTTTCACGTTGTTGGCGCGATACGCCGTTACATCCACTCGATAAATGCGACCTTCTGCTCCAGCGCCAACTCCCAAACGGGTCTGGGCATCCTGGAGGTTAGACGAAGGCCTGAAACTCCAGCCCTGGCTGTCCGCGGAGGAGGGCGGAATTACCGCAACCGCTCGGTTGAGATAGGCATTCGCGCCGAGCCGTGAAGCCTTACCGGTAAGACTGCCCTTGAGGCTGCTGCTGCTGGCTCCCCTGAGCAACTGGAAGGTCCACGTGAACTCCTGCATGGTGAGGCAGCTTTCCGTCTTCCATCCCCTCTGGTAGGGAACAGTCCACTCACCGAAGGTGCTCTGGTACTCATCTGAATCGATGAAGCTGTCGATATCTGCGTCATAGCCGTGGCTATCGAGGCGTTCTGCGTGGGCACGCATCTCTTCAAAATCCGCAGGAGCACGGCCCAGCAGGTGCCTGAAGGCCAGTTCGATATAGCGGTAGCGTGGGCAGGCATCGAAGAATCGAGCCCGATAGAGATCGCTCTTGGCGATGGTGCGAATGAACTCACGTACGCTGAGCTCACCCAGCTTCAGCTGGGACTCTGGAACTAGCTGACGCTCGCTCTCCATCACATAGGCGTTGCCCAACACTTGGCGGTAGGCGGCCTGAATCAGCTGCTCTTTGGCCGCGTCGCTATCACCAGGAAGCAGCTCGAGGGGGAGGTCGCTGTCGAATCGCTCAACGCCTAGGACCGAGGCGGGGCCAAAGGACATGATAATGCATTCCTGGGATTACTCAAGGAGTATCGGACGAGATCGGACTAATCCGGTAGCGGTTTAACAATCCGCAATCCTGTCCTTGCCTGGCTGGCTGGAGCAACGGGCGCGGTCCACCCTGCCCATTGCTGTAGGCCCATCGTGACTGGATAATTTTTTGCATGCGGCCCTGGCCCCCGACGCGCCCATTGGATATCCCAGAGTTATCAAAGCAGCCCTAGCCCATGCAGGGGCCCGTGCCGGCTAATCACCTCCATCAGGAAGGCGACAGTTCCTAGCATCGCTGCCCGACCGTTCCAGATCTCGGTGTTGTTATTCCAGCCCCAGGTCCATTTGCCCTGGGGGGTGGGATTCACCTTGGTGGGGAGCTGGGCGGCTTGATCGAGATTTGTTACCGTTTCGGCCATCGCCTGCTCCACCAGGTCGGTCAAGGCTGCAATGAACGCTGGATCTGTGTCCAGCGCAGGGACGCGACGGAAGTTTTTTACTCCGGCGGCGATAGCGAGCTCTCGGTATTCCATATCGATTTCTTCTAGGGTTTCGATATGTTCACTGACAAAGCTGATTGGCACTACCACAAGATCTTTCACTCCTTGCTCTCCCAATTCCTGCAGGGCATCTTCGGTGTAGGGCTTAAGCCATTCAACCGGTCCAACACGGCTCTGGTAAGCGAGGGTGAAGGGGTTGGGATGGCCGAGCTGCTGCTGCAGTTGCTGAAGGATCAGCCTGCTGCAGGCTACGATCTCCAGTTGATAGGGATCCCCGGCGTCCTCCACATAGCTCTTGGGAACACCGTGGGCGCTGAAGAATATATGTGCACTGGAAGGATCTTCGCAAGCTTTTATTTCGCGTGCGATCAAACTTGCCAGTGCTTGGATGTAGCCCGGATGGTCGTACCAGCTACGAATGCAGCGGATTGGCAGGCGGTTGAAGGCCGGATCCGTATTGCGCAAGCGCTGCAGCTCCCGGAAGCTCGAGCCACTGGTGCTGATCGAGAAGTGAGGGTAGAGCGGTAGCACAACCACTTCATCGACTCCGTCGGCCTTGAGGTCGGCTATAGCCGATTCGGTGAAGGGATGCCAGTAGCGCATGGCTACATAGCTGGTGGCATCCACGCCCTTTTGTCGCAGGCTGGTTTGTAGTTCTCGGGCCTGCTGCTTGGTGATGCGCCGCAACGGTGAACCACCACCGATTGAGCGGTAGGCTTGCCGCGACTTGCCGCTGCGTAGGCTGCTGATCAGCCAGGCGAATGGCTTCTGCATCACTGATACCGGAAGGCGAATAATTTCCGGATCTGAGAATAGATTGTACAGAAAGGGCCCGACGTCCTCGATCCGTTCTGGCCCGCCAAGGTTTAGCAGGAGAACGCCAACTCGTGGCTTTCGTTTGGTTGTAGATGGTTCCATACAAATCGTGTACTCACAACTGGCTTCAGCCATTCAGGCTCTCGCGCGTCGTTCGGCGTGTCAGTGGGTTCCAGCAGTCGAGCTCCTTGAATGGGCGGCCAAGCAGGGAGGCGCGCAGGGCGTCGAGGTTGATGGCACCTGAAAAATCAGCCCCGCGAATGGAGCCAGCGCTGCTTATATCAGCGTTGTTGAGCTCTGCACATCGGAAATCTACGTAGTCAAGCTGGCAGTTTAGGAATCGAGTTTTTTCACACAATGCACCTCTCAATAGGGCATGGCGCAGATCCGCGCCAGCCAGTCGCGCGCCCCTTAGGCATGCACCAGAGAGATTGGCTCCACTAAGATAGGCACCCATTAACGATGCTTCTTCCAGATCCATGCCGGAAAGATCAGCACTGTTGAGAAAAGCCCCATTAAGTCTCGCCTGCGGGCCGATTGCCCCACTGCTTCGGAAATCGAAACCGTGGGGCCAAATAGTATAACTGTCATAGCGAGCCAATCGTAGATCAGCGCCGTCAAGTTGGCAGCTGTGAAGGTCAGCGCCCCTGAGATCTACTCGGCATAATCTAGCGCTGGAGAGATCTAGCTCGCCAAGTTGTAAGTTGCGCCAATCGGCTCCCCTGGCATCCAATGGGCCTTCATGCCTATTGCCAGGGGGTTTCTGCTGTTCGGGGGTTGTGCGCTCAAAGGCGAGTGAAGTAATGGGGGAAGCTGACGTCATGATATCTGGAGGGTTGATTTGTACATGGATAATGGCATCGCCTTTGCATTGATCGCCCTAGGCGGACTTGCTGATGCTGGAGCTAGAAATGGCGCAGCCAATGAGTTCATAAGTTAACCTCAGTGGCTGGGCTGGATTGTTGGTCCAATTGTTGAATCATCTTCTCAAGGTGCTCCAAGGCTTCTCCTAGAAGGGATACATCGTTTGAGCTCGCATAGGTAGAATAGTGTGAAAGCGCGTCTGTTTTTAGAAAGCTTATCGCTAAAGCCATGCTGTTGACTGGCACCCCTAATTCCCGATATAAATCACGCAGGCCCTCTACTCCGGGAGGATGGGTGAAAATTGGGCGTCCCACCGCAACTGCATAGATTGTTACCCTAAGAAAATGCCAACAGTCGCGCCAACACGCTTCCGCTCTTGCCCCAGGGTAAAGCGCACCACCGGCCAGAACTAGGCCTGGATCTTCGCGAAGTAGTTGACTTTTGGCAGAGGTAACAATCAGCGGAGTCTTTGACTGAAGCCGCTGTAGGTTCTCAGCATTGACGGTAGAGTAACTGCAGATGATGGCCAATTCCTCATCGCTTAATGCACGAGCCTCCCCATCTGCTTGCTGAAGTATTGCGCGAATTGATGGCGGCAGAGATTGATCGTGCATCAAGCCGAGTATGCGCGCCTTGGCTGTCAGCTCTCTTAGTCTTTCGTCCATGGGATCATTCTCGGTTAAGCCGCTTCATGTCATCGGTGCGTGCGGTGACTTGAAGTTTGATGTCGTTAGAGTCTGGATCATGATTGAGCACGGGCGTGGCAACCAGGTGGCCGTGACGTTCCAAGTAAAGCGCCCAGGCAACTTTTCCGGCAATACCTGGGCAGTTTAGTAAAACGGAATTTACCAGGTCTGAGCCTAGGCCAAGAGCATGCAAGAGCACCTTGCAATCATCTTGACTGTTTACAGAGGCAGGGCGAATTGCTGCTCCTACAATCCAGCCTAACGAGGTGTCTTCAAGGGGGCCAGTGGAACTCAAGCAAGCCAATAGGAGATTTGCTCCTTTCCCAGCGATTTGCCTATGCTCTAATCTCCATAGCTCAAGATTTTGAGGGTTCAGGGAAATCCGAAATCCGGGCTGACTGGCGTCAGGGGTAACCTCGTCTTGGCCTTGACTGGAGTTGATAAGAGCATTGAGCTGACTAAGGGGATCGCTCATTGCAATTCTCGTTGCGGGAATAAGATCTTCATCCAGCTCACTTTGCCAAGGATGGTGGTAAGAGCAATCGCTTCGGCCATCAGTTGAGCCCATTATTGACGAGATTGACGATGAACCCATTCCTCAATTGTTGAAGGTAATTGATTGATGCGAATCCCATTTTATTGTGCTCCTGTGCTCAGCATGGCAGCTGCAATCCAGAGCACGAGTCCCGTGATCACAAAACCACCGGCTGTCACAGTATTTTGCCAGAGCTTTCGAGCCCATGGTGCGGGGGCGTCGGCGAGCCAGGCCGGTCGTTGCTTGATGGCGTCTTGCCAGAGCACCTTGGCTGGAGCTCGCTTGGCCGTTTTGTCCCTCCAGATGCTGTCGTAGCGGGGCGCCTGCTGGTTGAAGGGCATGGTGCCCAGGGCTTGGCCCGGTAAAATCCGTGACCTTTGATAGGGAACGGTATTAAATCCAAATGTATCCATGTATTCTTCCGAATCCAGGAGTGAATCAATAAATGTTCCGAGACCATGCTGGGCGATCATGATGGAGTAGGCGAGCCGCTCTTGATTGCCGTGTACAGGACGTCCCAGCACCCGGTTCACTACCTGCTCAACCATGCGGTAGTTGCTGTTGCAGCGGTAGAAATCATCCCGGAACTTTCGAGACAGTAGTAGACCCCGAATGAAATCTCGCATCGTGATCTGGCCGTTCTGCAGCTGCGACTCAAGCGCTGGCTCCCGGTCGACTTTGAAGGCGTGAAAGAAGATCTGTTTGTAGGCCTGGGCAATCTGGCTCTCAAAGTTTCCGTTGCCACTGAGCTCACCAGTTCCGGACTTGAACTCACGGCTGTCCTGTCCGCCGGGTAGCTGAAAGCTGTTCACCCGCGCGTTCATGGTCAGCAGCTGGGTAGCAAGAAGCGGAAGGGCCATCGGAGCATGTATTTTGTTTGATTATCCAACGCCTGCTAGCTGCACCAGACCCGTCAAAATAAATCTACATCTTGCTTCATTTCTGTTGATCTGGCCAGCTGGCGATCCCCGCGCTTGGTACTGCGACGCGCAAGCTTGGGCGTGGGTGTAGCCAGAAGCAAGCAGCTGGGTTGGCCTTTGCCCCCCTAGATTGGCTAGACGGTGTTTTCGCTTCCCTCGCCTAATACAGGGCCCGCTCCGACCTTACTTTGGTCGAATCCTCTTCCTCTCAATGGCAAGCACCAGGCAAATAAAAAGGCCCCGAATGGGGCCTAAGAGAGGATCGACGGAGATAACAACCCTTGGCCTGGATTCAGACGAGGGCGCCGATTGCGTAGTCGATGTAGTTGTTGGCGATATTACCGGGGTCGCCGGAAATGCCGTGGTTGGCCTTGATGTAGTTCAGGGCTTCGACGTACCAGGAGGGGGACAGTTCGAACGCGCGGTTGATTTCATCGAGACCAGCGATGAGGTACTCATCGATGGGGCCTGTGCCACCAGCCACCAGGCAGTAGGTGATCTGACGGAGGTAGTAACCGATGTCACGGGCACACTTGGCCTTGCCACGGGCGTCGGAAGCGTAGTTGCTCCCTTGCATCTGGGTGGTGTAGGGGAACTTGCTATACACAGCCTGGGCAGCACCGTTCACGAGGGAATCGGCATTGGCGGTGAGTGACTTAGCGGCTGCGAGGGCGTTTTTGGCGCGCTCGAAACGACCGAAGGCTGCGTTCAGCTCGGTTTGGCTAAGGAAGCGGCCTTGGGAATCGGCTGCTGAAACGGCCTCGGTGAGGGGTGTCTTCATGGAAGGAAGAAGGGGAAGGAAAGTGAAGCAAAACCAAACTGAGATGCCATCAAGGCAGGCTCAGTGATCAGCCGACAGCAGCAGCGGCGCGATCGAAGTAGGTGCCGATCTCGGAGACGAGAGCGGTGCAATCACCCTGGGTGATGCCGCCGCGATCGTTAACAATGGCGAGGGCAGCGTCCTTCATCTTGCGAACGCCTTCAGCCACCGACGCGCCGGGGACGCCGAGGGCGAGATAGGTTTCGCGTAGGCCATTCAGGCAACGATCTTCCAGCACGGAAGCATCGCCGTTGAAGGTTGCATAGGTGACATAGCGGAGAATGATCTCCATGTCACGCAGGCAAGCAGCCATGCGGCGTTGGGTGTAAGCGTTGCCGCCCGGGGCGATCAGGGCAGGCTGCTGGTCGAAGAGACCGCGGGCAGCGTTGGTGACGATTTTGGAGGCGTTGGAGGTGATGCGGTTGACCGAATCCATGCGCTTGTTGCTTTCAGCAACAACAGCTGCGAGGGCGTCGATCTGACCAGCGTTGAGGAATTCGCCGCGGGCATCAGCCTGAGCAACGACCTTGGTGAAGGCGTCGAACATTGAGGGGCTCCATGGTCCTGACGTTCGAGGTCAGGAAGTGGTTAGGGGGAAGGGTGTGACCGCTAACGCGATGCACGGGTCGAAAAGGCTTGTCACCAGTCAAGGCAACCAAGCCGCTTCAGCCCACACATTGTTGTTCTGCGCATGGCTCCCATGAGGGATACTTAACAAACGGTCACCGCCCTGCCAAATCCGTTGCGGTGCAGGGTCTTTGCTGGCCGCATTGCCCGGGCCAGGCTGGTGTTGGCTTCAGGCCAGGCCCGCAGCGCTGTACGACCAGCCGCTAGCGAGGGACCACCGGTATCCATGGCGCTGGGCTGCTTGCTCAAGACGGGGCTCGGTCCGGGACGAGCCGATCAAGGCGATCAGCCGCTGTTGGCGGAGCCCGTCTTGGCGCGGTCGGGCTTGTTGGGCCGGCTTCGCCATCGCTGCCGCGGACGCCGGTGGAGACGCTAAAGCCGACGACTTTGCCGCCCATCCGGCTGACCCGCCGGATCGTGTCGCCCATGGGGGAGAAGGGCGCATTCCTCACCAGATCCGATGTGCGGGCGTAGTCGATGGTGTATCGGCCGCATCTGGGCCATGTTCTGGGGGCCCGGCCGTGCTGATGCTTGAAGTTCAGCTCGCTGAAACGATTGGCGTTGCAGTTCTCCAAGAACTTGGTGCGATAGAGGCCGCTCTTGGCTATTTGACTCCCAAACTCCCGCACGCTCAGGTAGCCCGGCTTGACCAGCAATTCGGGGCCTTCGAGGCGCTCGGGGGCCATTACATCTGGGTTGCCGAGCACCTGTTGAGTCACGGCCTGGATCCGGGCAACCTCGTCGTGTTGCGATCCATGGGTTCTTTTTTGCTCTTGAGCAACCCTTTTGACATTGTTACAAATTTCGCCGCTGGCGGTTTTGCGCTCAGCCGATACCATCCGGCACAACCCCTTTGGGCTCTGTAATGGCCGCCCAGTCTCCACCCCCCTCCCCAGCCCAGCTTCAACACCGCGTCGGCGAGCAACTCCAGGCCCTTAGCCAGGTGTCGGAGGCCTTGATGTTTCGCCTCCTCGACCTAGAGGAACGGCTGGGAGCCGTCGAGCAGCAGCTCGTTAGCCTCCGCGCCCGCGACGATCAGGCCTCCTGGGGCTTGGGCGCGGACACGGGCGAGATTCTCGCTCTCACCGAGGAGCGGCTAGCCCGGCTAGAAGACCTACTCAACGGCCGCCGTCAACTGCTTGGCGGCGGTGGTAGTTCTTCCTATGGTCAAGACGCTGGTTTCGCCGGTGCCGAGGGAGCCATTAATGCAGTGGCGAGCGGCTCCGCGGTGCGGGACGCGGCCTTTGATCCCTTCCCGGAAGAGGAAGAGCAGGCCTTCATGGATGAACTGATCGCCTGATCTTTGGTTGGCCAGATCGTCAGACCATCAGACCTGGATCCAGTCGCTGGGTAGTTCGGAGCTGTAATCGTGGGTTCGCTCGAACTCAAAAGGGCCAGCTAGGGAGCCCCACAGCTGCTCGTGGCTGCCGGGGTCGTGGCCCCGGTCGATCGTGCGCATGCCCTGGCCATCGAGCTCGAAGCTGCTGACCAGATAGGCGGTGGCTCCCTTGCGTTCCACCAGGCAGCGGCAGCCCGGTTCCACCTCACCGATGAAGCCATTGGCCGTTTCCTTCACGATGTAGCTGCACCCCTCGAGCAAGCGCAGGTCACCGGAACGGATCTGTTGGCGCCGGTCGGCGTCCTCCACCGCTCCCCAGAAGCGTTGCCCCTCGTCGATGGCCTGGTTGTGGATTACGAGGCTGTCGCTGCGTTGCTCCACCCGCAGCACCCGGATGCGGTAGGGGCGGCCTGGATCAAACGAATAGCACTGCTCCAGCAGCAACGAGCCCGGCGCCAGCTGGGGCAGGGGCCGTAACTTCACCAGGATGTGGGCGAAGAGGGGCGGATTTTCGAAGGCCTGTTGTTGGTTGCTGAAACCGGCGCTCAACTGGCTCAGCAGGCGGGCGGAGGGGCTGGTCATGGCCGGATCCTATGGGCAGTGGAGTCCCGCCCATGGGCCGACCGCTGGAAACGCAGAACTCGGCAAAGGGCAGCGCTTTCGGTCTGTGCCGAAGCGCCTGTGGCTGGTCCTAAGGGCCTAGAGACCCAGCAGCCGGATGCGGAATTCGGCCACCTGGCGCGCCATGGCCGGGCTGCTCACCATGAAGGGGTGGTCAGTGCAGCTGGCCAGGATCAGGCCAATCTTTTCGGTGCTGGCCATGGCGTGGTCAGGGTTTTGGGTGGTGTGGCGCTTCCAGGCCGCATCGAAGACCATGCCAAAGCTGTCGGCGTTATCGAATAGCTGGCTACTGCTGGCCTCCGGCCGTGGAGAACGCATGACCCCTGGGGCGTTGGTTTGATCGGATGCTAAGTCCCGGTTAGGACGGCACTAAGGTGGGAGCGATTCGACTTACCAGCTACTGATGGTGTTGGTAAGCAATCACAGCCGATTCGCAATGGCCCCGATCGTTGTCTGCTCCATGGCTTTGATAGGGCTACGAACACATTTAGCTGCTGGCGGTTTCGCCACGATTTTGAGCGGGATTTAGAGCCTCAAAACGTGCTGCTTAACTCAACCAAAGCTGAAGGAGTAGGCCTGCACCCCAGGGTCTAGGAATTCGATCGCAAAGGTATGGAGACGGTCAGAGCCTGTGCGCAGCCGGACCAGCTGGTGGAGCCGGTGCTGCTGCACCACTCCGTTGCCCATGGCATCGGTATCGCTGCCATGGGAGTCGCCCGGGGGCGCGCCGTCAATCCGCACCCGGAAGCGCACCGGCCGGTTGCCAGCCCCGGGCCCGAGCACCAGGTGGAGATTCCGGGCGCGGAAGCGGTAGACAATGCGGCCCCCTGGGCTGCTGGAGGTTGCCTTCTCGCTATCCACCCACCAGCGGCCCGCCAGTCCCCAATGGTCCGGAGCCAGGTCGGCGGGTAAGTCGTAATTGCGGGCCGCCGGCGGCAAAAGGGCTCCGGAGGCGAAGCGATCGGTGCGCTCGAAGCCCAGATAGGTTTCCGGCGAAGGGAGCTGGCCGCCCGCGGCGGCGGCCTGGCTGCCCGGGGTGGCTAGCTCCACCAGGGCCGTCGAGACCCCTGGGCGGCCGGCTTCGCGCAGAAGTTGCTGGATCACCAGTTCTGACCGTTTGTAGGCGCCTTCGCCGAACTGAACATGGCGGATTCGGCCGCGGGCATCGATGAAATAGTGGGCCGGCCAATAGCGGTTTTGGAAGGCTTTCCAGATCGCGAGATCGTTGTCGAGCACCACCGGATAGGTCACCTGGAGTTTGCGGGTGGCCTCGCGCACGTTGCCCAGGTCCCGCTCGAAGGCGAACTCGGGAGAATGGACCCCGATCACCACCAGGCCCTGGTTTCGATACTTCTCGGCCCATGCGCGCAGGTAGGGCAGGGTGCGCAGGCAGTTGATGCAGGAGTAGGTCCAAAAATCAATCAGCACCACCTTCCCTTTGAGTTGCTCCCGGCTCACGGGCGAGCCGTTGAGCCAGGTGGCCCCTGGCGGCAAGGGCGGCATGGCGCCCAGCACGGGAAGGGGCAGGGGCGAGCCAGGGGTGGTTTGGTTGGAGGACGCATTTGTGAGGCTGGCGCTGGCAGCGGTGGACCGCACCCCAGGAGTGGCTGCGGCCGTTGGGTGCAGCTTGGATACAAGCGTTTCCTCCAGGCCGCTGGCGCCGGAACGGGCCGCGGTCGCCACGGAGCTGCGATCCAAGCCCAGGGCGATGGCCGCCACCCCCAGCAGCACCACGGCGCCCAGGCCCCTCCGCAGCGTTTCGCTGGCGCCGAGAGAGCGTTTGAGGCCCTGGGACAGCCGCCCGCCGGCCCCTAGCGCGAGGGCCAGGGAGGTGGCGGCCCCGAGGCCGTAGGCCAGCAGCAGCAGGGCCGAGTGGCCACTGGCGCCCCCGATGGCCGCCCCGGTGAGGATCAGCCCCAGGATCGGGCCGGCGCAGGGGGCCCAGAGCAGGCCGATCGCAATGCCAAGCAGCAGCGAGCCCCCCACCGCATGGCCCGAATGACGGGCCCGATCGGCCCGCAGGGAGAGACGATTGCCCAGCCGCACTAAGGGCTGGCTGAGCCGATCGGCCAGGGCCGGAAACAGCAGGGCCAGGCCGAAGACGGCCAGCAGCACCAGGGCCAGCAGGCGACCGGCCTGGTTGGCCTGCACCACCCAGCTGCCGCTGATGGCGGCCAGGCTGCCTACCGCGGCAAAGGAGACCGCCATGCCCAAGAGCATCGGCAGAACGCTGCTGCGGAAGGGCTGGCCCAACCTGGCAAACACAAAGGGCAGCACCGGCAGGATGCAGGGGCTGAGGATCGTCAGCAGGCCGCCAAAGAAGGCCAGGATCAACACACTCATCACAGTTGCCTGGTTGGCAAGTAGTACTTAGGGGCTGGGAGCCGAAGCTGGCGAGACCGGGCAGGTATTGCGCTGGTAATCGCAGGCCTGGATGGCAGGTTTCTGCCAGCTGAGCGGGATTTCCAGTAGATCCCTAGTGCCGCTGATTGCCTGGGCTAGGAAGATCAAAGCCGCCAACAGATTGGCGCTGACGTGTAGACGACGCCAGCGCAAATGCCGGCTGATCTCGGGCCGGCCGGCCACCGAGAACAGCATCAGGCCGGTGAGCCCGGCGCCCCCCCAGAAATGGGATTGCCAGAAGGCGCCCTGGAAGGGGTTGTCGCCCAGGCGATAGACCTCACCTTGGAGGCCGAGCGTGATTACGCCCGCCCAGCAGAGCAGGGAAAAACAGGCCCGATAGGCAGGGCTTTTGGCACGCCACAACAACACCAGGGCCAGGCTCGAGCCGAGTAGCACCAGCAGCACTAAGGCCAGCCTGGGTAGGCCCCCGGGGAAGGCAGCAAGGGGGTGGCCGCTGAGGATCACCACGGCCAGGGCCAGCAGCACGATGGCCACCACAGCCGCAGCCAACCAGCGGCCCAGATCGGCGTGGTCCCGCCCCACGGTGGGCGGCAGTTTTGTCTGGTTGAGGCGGCGATCCCGGGCTTGGTAGCCCAGGCGCAGCACCATGCCAAGTAGGGGATAGACCACCGCCACTGCCAGCACGGGGTGCAGCAGCCAGAGCCAGTCGATGGATTGCAGCATCGGTTCGGGGGCGAAGGAACAGCACCCGGCTGGGGCCGGGGGGCAGGACTGGCTGGGCTCAAATGGGCTTGCCGCTCCCAATCGCCCCCACAAGTTGAACGCCAGCCGATGGTGAGGCGCCAGGTCTAGGTGTCGTCCCTGGCGCCTCAGACCCTCAGGATTTCAACGGCGACCAGGCCATGGTGGCGTTGAACTGCTTGCACCAAATCAGAACTGATCCCTGGGCCTTGAGGTCGATCGAGGCGGGAATCTCATAGCTCTGGGCCCCCTTGCTCGACTTCAGCGACGCCAGGATCGTGTAGCTGCCGGGCTTGAGCGGGAAGCCCGGTGCCTTGGTGCTGGCGAGCGGTGTTTTTGACGGGCTGAAGATCACCTTCAGGTCGGGGGCCTTGTCGTTGGTCTTGAAATCGCTGCTGAGGCTGAGCACCTGCCGGCCCCCTTCTTTCTTGATCGAGAAGCTGCCGGCCACCGGGGCTTCCGCCATCTGGAAGGTGCCCTGCAGCTTCACATCTGCCGAGGCCACCATGGCCGGGGCGGCGGCCTGGGCCTGGGGCAGGGCACGGGCCTCGAGGGCGCTGCCCGTGAGGGTTGCGGCGCCGACCAGGGCAACGGCGGCGAAACGGGAGCCTGCGCTAGATAGAGCCAACATGGCCGATGGGATGCAAATGGGCAGCTCGGGGGCCGGGATCCGAAACGGAGTAGCTCCCGAGCGAAGGGAGTACCGATGAGGGATCCGATCGGATTGGCTCCGCCTGGGCAAGCGCGCTTGTTGGCCTGGCTGCCCCTGGTGGTTTACGTACTGCTGCGGGGATTGGATGGCACGGTTCTCAAGTGGCTGCAACTTCAGGGCGCGGCCCAAGCGCTGAACGGCGTGAATCCGATCAGCTTTTGCAATATTTTCTTCATTGCCCAGCTCAGTCTGGGACTGGCGACCCTCGTGCCTGGCCGCAACCATTTGTCCCGGGATCTTGGTTCCTTAGCAGGCCGGGACCGACTGCTGTTGGCGCTCCATGGAGGGTTGGGCCTGTTCCTCGGCCCAGTCGCCACTGTCCTAGCCCTAGACGCGCTCTCGGTGACCAGCCAGACCCTTCTGTTCGCGTTGGTGCTGCCCCTTTCGGCCTTGCTGGCCCGCTGGCTGTTGCATGAATCCCTGCCCCGGGCGTTCTGGCCCAGCTTGGTCCTGGTTCTCTCCGGACTGCTGCTGCCCCAGGCGGCCATGGCCATGGAGGGCGGGCCCATGGACGAGCTGGTGGGAGTGACCTGGCCCCTGGTCGTCAGTGTTGGCCTGCCCTCGACCCTGGCCGCCCTGGTGTCTGCCCTGGGGCTCTATGGGCCCCAGCACTTTTTGCTGCTGCGCCTCGGGTGGGTGGTGGGCGTGATTGGGGTTTATGGCCTCTGCCTCACCCTTGGCCGAGAATTGGCCCTGCGCGCGGCCAGCCGCCCTGGGTTTGGAGCTGGTACTGGCTGGTGTGGGCCTCGATGGCGTGGCCAGGGCCCGCAGGGAGCAATCCGATCTGACTGGTGGGCGGTACTCCCCTTGAAGACTCCCCTCGAAGTCGCCTCCTTTTGGGATTGTTCCGGCCCAGCCCCACTAGTCCGGCCCTGCGCCCGGCCCCGTCGCTGGGGGAGAGGCTGATGCAAACCACTACTTACAACTCTCTTGAGGAGCTTTACGACGCCTGTGCTGGGGCCGTCTATCGGCTAGCCCTGCACCTAAGCCGCGACCGTCAGGAGGCCGAAGACCTCTGCCATGACGTGTTCTTGCGCTACTGGCAACAGGGCCGCTACGAACCCTCGCGGGGACCAGTGCTCGCCTATCTGTTGTTGATGACCCGTTCGATGGCGCTCAATCGCCTCAGCCAGCGCAAGAACCGTTGGGAGCTGCTGCAACGCTGGTCCCACCAGCTCTTCCCCGCGGCGGTGACCAGCCCCCAGGAGGCCGCCGAAGACGATGAACTGGCGGGACGGGTTAAAGGGGCGCTGGGCTCGATTCCTGCCGACCAGCGCCAGGTGCTGGAGCTGGCCTACTACGAGGGCCTGAGCCAGTCGGCGATCGGCGAAAGGCTCCAGCTGCCCCTGGGAACCGTCAAAACCCGATCGCGGCAGGGATTGATCCGGCTGCGGGCGTTGCTATTCGACTACCGGAGCGAACCATGAGCCATCCCGACCAACCGTCCGCCGCCGCCATCGATGCCCTGCTGGCCGGCCATGCCCTCGGCGACCTCGACGATGGCGAACGCCAGCAACTGGCGGCACTGCTCCGCCAGCGGCCGGAGCTGCGCGCCCGGCTCGATCAATTCAGTACCACCCTCGACCTGTTGCCCCTGGCCCTGCCAGCCACCGCGGCGCCGCCCGCCCGCCTGCGCCGCCGACTGCTGGAGCCGCCCCGGCCGGAGCGGCCGCCCCGCCCCTGGCTGCTGCCCGCCCTTCTCGGGGTGGGCTTGCTGGTGCTGGGGCTGGACCTGCACCAGACCCGCCAGCAACTGGCCCAGGTGCAGCAGCAACTGCAGGCCCCTCGCCGGTCTGCCCCAGGGAAGTCGGCCCCAGAAAACCAGGGGCGCCGCCTGATCCTGGCCTCCACGCTTGGTGATTCAGCCCCCTCTGCCAAACCTTCCTCAGACCCATCCGACTCGGTCTCGCGGGGCTCGCCTACGGGAGAAGTGGTGGTGATGGCCAATTCCAACAACAATCTTTTGATACTGAACAACCTGCCGGCGCCCCCGCCCCACCACGTCTACCGGCTGTGGGCCACGGTTGACGGTCAGAAGGTGGGCTGCGTGGCCTTTGTGCCGACAGCCCAGGGCCATGTGGCGATGCCGATCCCACCGATGCCCTCCAACCTGGCCAGCACCATCAGCGTCACCCTTGAAGCCAACGCGACGGGCACGGTTCCACGCGGGCCGATGGTCCTCTCGACGCGGGTCTAAGCGGGCGGCGGGGCTAGCCCCATCCGATCTTGACTTTGACCCGTATGGCATGCAATGGGTGGGCAATCGCCGTGGCTCTGCACACCAGCTTGATCCGCAAACTCTTTCCCAAACCGTTCACGAAACAGGCCACCAAATCAACGTCGAAATCAACGTCTAAACCGATGACCACACTGTTGCGCCAGCATCAGGACAGACTCCTGCCAGGGGTGTGGCGCGGCACCCTCCTGGCCCTCTTGCTTCAGGTTCCCCTGGCCGGTGGCATCCAGGCCGCCCAGGTCCAGGCCCATGGCTTTAAACGGCTCCAAACCATCGCCGCAACCCAGGGCTCTCGCACGGCCGTCTTCGCGGGTGGCTGCTTCTGGGGCATCGAGGCGGTCTTCGAGCACGTCAGGGGCGTGACGGATGTGGTGTCGGGCTACGGGGGGATCCAGCAAAAATCCCAGCTACGAGCAGGTCAGCAGCGGCCAGACGGGCCATGCCGAGGCGGTGCGCATCAGCTTCGAACCCAAACGGATCTCCTATGAGCAGCTCCCGGACGTGTTCCTAACGGTGGCCCACAACCCAACCGAGCTCAACCGCCAGGGCCTGGATGTCGGCTGCCAATATCGTTCCGCCATTTTATACGGTGATGCCAGCCAGAAACAAGCGGCCATTAGGGTCTTGGCCCAGCTGCAGCGATCCCATGCCTACCCCCGCCCCCTGGTGACCCAGGTGCTGGCCCTGCGGGGCTTCCATCCGGCCGAGGCCTACCACCAGAACTACCTGGCCCTGCACCCGACAATTTCTTTTATCGTCAGCCACGATCTGTCAAAACTGGCCCAATTGCGACAACGGTTCCCGACTCTCTACCGGGCCCTGCAGTGAAGACGGTCTGAACAAACCAGGCAAGTGTGCCTCATGAGCCTTAGGGAAACCATGGTTTCCCTTGGAAGCCGATTGGACCCATAACCGTTTTTGAGCCCTTCCTATAATTTCACTAGGGTTGGAATTGCTGAGCAGCACCCGACGAAGGTGACCATCCCAATCCACCACCATTCGGGGCTAGATCGTCTCTTCCGTACTTGAATGGGGCTAGCTTATTTGCTATTGTTAGGGAACCATTGGGGGTGGTGGGTTACTGCTTCGTAAGTGCCCATCCCAAGGCCCCAACATCGACCGTGAGATCACCTTTGTGTTGCAAAGCAGGGCGTTTCAGCGGCTCAGGCTCCGCAAGCGACTGGGCTGGGTTGGGGCGCCACGGAGCAGTAGGGCTGGGCTGAGCAGTAGGGAGGGGAACGGGATGGCTAGGGCCAGCCGCAAGCGAGGGCCTATGGGTTTTCTGGGGGTAATGGCCCACGGCTAATTGCCTAACGATTGGAATTCCTTGAGGAGCGCCCGATTAAGGTTGTCATCGCAAGCAACCACTAACTGGGGATAGATCGTGCCGTTTTTGTAGGACCCATAGGCCTTGGCGCACAGCTCCCGGGTGGCGTCTTGCCACTGGTCAAGCTGTTGCTTCGAGATCTTCTGCCGCAACTGGCGCTCGGACTGCTCCCATGACTTGCCCGCGCAATAGCGCATCTCAAAGGTGTTATCGCCTGGACAGCGGATGTCCGGCGTCTTGGCGCCAGCTCCATGGACTGGCACCAGCAGACAAACGACCAGCAGTAGGCGCTTCATCGAAACCACTAGGGCTGCTTTCATGCTAGGGCTCCTGGCTGCTCCAGCCAGTTCTTTAACCATTGGAACGTGATTGCTGAACTTCCCTTGCCGGTCTCCCATGGACATAGTGATCACCCCCTTGTCTTAAGCGATGAGGCATCACCCCTTGGGCTTGGGGCCTGCGCCTGGTTGCTCATCGACTCTAAGTTTTCCCAGAGGTCTCTCTGCCTGCGGGGAAGAGAACGGTGCTCGGTCACTTTTTTGAGGGTCTTAGTCGCCCTAAGTCGATTGAAGGTCTTCGTCTTGGGTGTTTCGCAGGCAGGTGACAATTGGTTTTGCTAAGAGCAGATTTGCCGGAGATCGCCATTGCTGTCTTTAGGCTGATCTCTAGGGTCTTGGCTTGTCCCATGAATGTCATCCATAAGGACCAAGAGCATCTCGTTTCCTTCTCCTCTGATGAGGTTGCCCTGCTGCTGGATCTTTGCTTTGCAGGGGCCTGTTCCGACCTCTTGCCCGCCACCAGTACGGCCAAAACCCGCGTGAGGCGCTTTGTCGGGCAGGTGCAGGAGTGTTTATTGGCTACGGCTCAGCAGGAATGGGTGGCAAAGGGGAGTCCCAATCGTCAGGAGACGTGATGCTTCGCCTGGTTCATTTTTGCGCTCTCCAAGGGATCTACGGGATCTGCTAGAAGTCAATAACGGCATTAGTGACATCGCTGCATTGCTGTTTCTAGCGCTAATCAAGGGCTTTTAAAGAGTTCTTGGTTGTTGTGGGCCCTTTATGGGGCTGCCGGTGTGGTTGACCAGCCGAGGTGTTTCCCCCCGAATCCACACAACCAGAAGTGGAAAACCCTTGCAAATACAGAGGTTTTGGTATGCCAGGACCCAGATTTGAACTGGGGACACGGCGATTTTCAATCGCCTGCTCTACCAACTGAGCTATCCCGGCCCGTCGCCGCAGCGACCAACAGATCTTAGATCACGGGGTTCTTCACCCCGTTTCGGCGCCCACCTCCCTGGCGCCGGCTGCCGAAAGGGGGTTCTCGCCAGGCAGAGCAGGCCCTTCACCTCCAGGCCCGCCTGCTCCAGGGCGGCGGCGGCGGCCAGGGCCGTGGCGCCGGTGGTGAGAATGTCATCCACCAGCCAGATCGGCTGGCGTTTGAGTTGGGGCAAGGCGGCCCGTTGGCCGGGCTGGAGGCGGAAGGCGCCCTCCTGGTTGCGGAGCCGTAGCTGGCGATCCAGGTGGTGTTGGCCCAGGGTCGGGCGGCTGCGTTGCAGCAGGGGCAGGGCCCGGGCGCCCAGGGGCGGGCCTTGCCCCTGCTGGGCGATCAGTTGCTGCACCACCAGGTTGGGCAGGGGATTGCCTTGCCGTTTCCAGCTGGGGATGGCCACCAGGATCGAGCCACCGATCCCCCCGGGTACCTCCGCAGCCAGGGCCTGGGCTAGGCCTCGCAACACCGTCCCTTTCGGCCTTTGGCGCTGGTTGAGCAGCAGCTGCCGATAGGCGTCCGCATAGAGCCCCAGGCCAAGCCAGGGCAGGGGCGTGTCGCCCGTCAGACCCCCCGGGACCAGGTCGAATGTTTCGCGGCAAGAGAGGCAGGGGCCAGGCCCATCCGGGGGATCGGCCCCGCCGCCGCACACGGGGCAGGGGCTGGTGCTGATCAGGTTGAGACTGGCCTGGAGCAGGGCCCTGAGCATGGCCTGACGGTTGGCGAACCCGGCTCAAGTGTTCCCAGGGCCTCGCCGGTTTGCCAAGGCCAACGGCCCAGGGTCAGCGGCTGCCGGCCAGACCCGGGCTGGCTTCAGGCTTCTTCTGGCCGGGGCATGGCCCGCAGCATGGCCACCAAGGTGCGGTGGGCGTCTTCGCTGTCGTTTAAGGGGTGGTCGAAGCGTACCTGCACGGGCTTGCCATCCACTTCCAATTCCATGGCCTCGACGGCCACCTTGCGCATTGTTGCCGTCTTGGCATCGCTGATGCCGCCGTAGTGGCGGGCGTAGGCCACCACCGCGGCGGCGTGGTCCTCGTTCATGTGCTTACAGATTCGGTCACTCACGGCGGGGCTGAGGGGGTCGGCGGCCATGGCATGCAGGAGTTTGGGTTAGGTCGATTCTGGGGGCTGGGGGCTGGTGGGGGCCCTTGGCGGTGCTTGCGGCCCAGGCCTCAGCCGGCGCCGAAGCGTTGCCAGAGCAGCACGGCCAGGCGCAGGCCGCTGAAGCCCACATAGCCGGCCAGGACCACGAACAGGCCCATCGACAACACCGTGCGCACGCGCTCGTTCATGGGGTTGGGGCGGCTGGGGCCATAGGTAGGCCCCCCATTGTGGCTCCAGGCTCCTGCTGGAGGGCCCTGAGCGCCAGTCGCGCCACCCCAGCGGCGGCAGACAGGTTCGGCCGATTTGCCACCGGCATCCCGAGGAACCGTTCCCGGATCCGTCGCCACTGGGGGTTGCGGGCGCCGCCCCCCAGGCTGATCACCCGCCCGATCGGCGGTGCTCCCAGCGCCTGCAGCCGCTGCCAGCCGTCCCGCTCGATGGCCGCTAGACCCTCGAGCAACCCCTGCAGAAACAGGGCATCACTCACCGGACGCGGGCCCAGCAGCGGCTCTAGATCTGGGTCGTCGATGGGAAACCGTTCGCCTCGCCGGGGCAAGGGGCGCAGCTGCAGGCCACTGGGCTGGTCGGTGTTGATCTGGCGGCTGAGTTGTTCGAGGTCCCGATCGGTGAAGAACTGGCGCAACACCCCGCCACCGGCGTTTGAGGCGCCGCCCACCAGCCAGTGGCCGCCAAGGCGATGGCAGCTGATCCCCGGCCCTTTGATGGGCGCGGGACTGAATTGCTTCAGCACCAAGGTGGTGCCCAGCACCGTGATGCCATCGCCCGGTTGGGGATCTGCGGCTAGCACGGCCGCATTGGCGTCGGTGGTGCCCGCTACCACCAGGCATCCCGGCTCCAGATCCATCTCGGCGCGGGCGCCGGCTCCGAGAGCCCCCAGGCGGGTGCCGCTGGCCACCACCTCGGGCAGTTCTTGGGCCCAGGTCTGGCGGCTGAGCGTGCCGCTCCAGCGGCCCTCGATCAAGTCCCAGCCCAGCTTGAGGTTGTTGCCCTCCTCGCCCCAGCGCCAGTCGCCCAGGAGCCAGCCCATCAGCCAATCGGCCTGATGGCGCATCAGGCCGGGGCCTAGGCCATGTTGGCGTTGGCGTAGCTCAAGGGCCCGGGCCAAGCTGCCGCTGGCGCTTGCTGCCGGGCTCCCCGGGGCCACAAGGGCCGTGCAGGCAGCTAGCTGCTCGGGGCAGGCCTGGTGATAGGGCAAGGCGTCGCCCAGGGGATTGCCGAGCGGGTCGCAGCGCAGCAGCGTGCCCGAGGTGCCATCGAGGCTGATCGCCCCGATCCGCCGGCGCAGGCCGGGCTCCAGGCTGGCCACTAGCGCGATCAGGCCATCGCGCCAGCTGGCGGCGGTCTCAAAGGCTCCCCGATAGGCAGCCTGGCGCTCGGTGACCAGCTGGCCCTGACCGTTGACCAGGGCCAGCCGCAGGCCGCTCGTGCCGAGATCGACTCCCAGGGCCAGGGGCCCGTCGGGGGCATTCGGCGGCGGCTCCGGCAGGGCTTGGGCCAGGGCTCAGGCGGCGCCGAGTTGCGCCGCTGTCACCTGCTTCAAGGTGGTGGCGATCGCGTCCACATTTTCCCAGGGCAGGTCGAGGTCGCTGCGGCCGAAGTGGCCGTAGGCAGCCAAATCCTGGTAGAAGCGGCCGCCCCGCTGCTGGGGCAGGTCGCGCAGGCTGAAGATCTCGATGATGGCGCCGGGGCGCAGGTCGAAGTGCTCCTGCACTAGGGCGGTGAGGCTGTCGTTGTCGAGGCGGCCGGTGCCGAAGCTTTCCACCAGGATGCTCACGGGCTTGGCCACGCCGATCGCGTAGCTGAGCTGCACTTCGACCTTGCGGGCCAGGCCGGCGGCCACCAGGGCCTTGGCCACATAGCGGGCGGCGTAGGCGGCTGAGCGGTCCACCTTGGTGGGGTCCTTGCCGGAAAAGGCGCCGCCGCCGTGGCGGGCGTAGCCGCCGTAGGTGTCCACGATGATCTTGCGGCCGGTGAGGCCGGCGTCGCCCTGGGGTCCCCCCACCACAAACTTGCCGGTGGGGTTGACCAGGAAGCGGGTGGCTGGGGTGGCCCCCACGGCCTCCAGGCTGGGCTTGAGCGGTAGGTCGGCGGTGGCGGGGAGCACCACGTGGGTCCAGAGGTCGGCGGCGATGCGCTCGCGCATGGCCTTCTCTTCCGACACGCCATCGATCTCGGCGGTGTGCTGGGTGGAGATCAGGATCGTGTCGATCGCCACGGGCTGGTTGTTGTCATAGACCACGCTCACCTGGGTCTTGCCGTCGGGCAGCAGGTACTCGAGGCTGCCGTTGTGGCGCACCTCGGCCAGGCGCCTGGCCAGCCGGTGGGCCAGGCTGATCGGCAGGGGCATCAGCTCCGGCGTTTCATCGCAGGCGTAACCAAACATGATCCCCTGGTCGCCGGCGCCGATGCGATCGAGGGGATCGCCGTCGTGGTCGTCGGCCTCGTTCACGCCCTGGGCGATGTCTGGGGATTGCTGGTCGAGGGCAACCAGCACGGCACAGCTGTGGGCATCGAAGCCGCCGGCGCGGGCGCCGTTGTAGCCGATGCGCTCGATCACGCCGCGCACCAGGGTGTTGAAGTCCACCCGGGCCGTGGTAGTGACCTCGCCCGTAATCAGGCATAGGCCCGTGTTCACCACGGTTTCGCAGGCCACCCGGCTGGCGGGATCCTGCTCCAGCAGGGCATCCAGCACCGCATCACTGACCTGATCGCAGATCTTGTCGGGATGGCCCTCGGTGACCGATTCCGAGGTGAAGACGTAACGAGCCATCCCGTTGGGAGCCAAATCAAGTTGCTCAGCTTATGTGCAGGCTGCTGTTCCCCTGGTGGGCCGGGCCACTTCCGTGGGGTGGGCGATCCTCAACGGGTCGCCCGCACCCTGAGCTCCGACCAGTGGTGGATCAGGGGATGGGGCTCCGCCAGGGGCGGCGGGCTGCTCCAGCCGTCCATGTAGCCGATGCAGAGTTGGGTTGGAATGCCGGCGGCTCTTGCCATCTGCAGGTCGCTGTTGGCATCGCCGACCAGGGCGCAGCTGCCCACCGCCAGCCCTAGTTCGGCGCAGAGGCCATGCACGGCGGCGGGATCGGGTTTGCGCGGCCGGTGTTCGGCGCTCCAGTAGCCGGCAAACAGTCCGCCCAGGTTGTGGCTGGCGAGGAAATGCTCGATGCCGGAGCGGTCGTCGTTGCTGATCACGGCGCAGACCACCCCGGCGCTGTGAAGCTCCTCTAATAGGGGGCGCAAGCCTTCGGTGAGGTTGCTGGTGCTGCCCGGCTCGCCGCTGCGGCGCCGGTCACCCTGGTCGCTGGCGGCAAATACCGCCTCGCTGATTGCCAGGGCTTCCGGCCAGCCCAGGCCCACCTGGGCCAGGGCCGTGGCCGTGGCGATCAAATTGTGATCGCGGGCGGCTACGGCGGTGACCCCGGCCGGATGGATGGCCCCCGCCAGGAGGCCGTAGGCCCGCTCGAGCAGGTCCTGTAGGGGCGCCCGCTGGGCAACGGTCACCTGCTCTAAACAGGCCAAAACCCTGGCCTGAGCCAGGCTGAGCAGGTCGGGTTCGCTATGGCTCAAGGTGCCGTCCTTATCGAACAGCACCGCCTCAACGTCGCCGAGATCGGCGCCGCGCAGCAGTAGGCGGGGCATGGCGGAAGGAACCCGAGGGGACGCAATGGACCGATGGTCAGCTTGGCAGGGCTTGCCCAGCGATCTGCATGGAACCGTTCTTGGCAGAAAGGCGCCGTTCTTGGCAGATGTCCCCGTTAGAAAACCGTAGAAAAGCCCCTGCCGAAAGCTTGTGCTTTCCGCAGGGGCCCTGGTGGCTTGCGCCGGAGGATCAGTCGAGGGTGACGCCCATGGGCTCGTTCTCCTCGGCCTGCTCCAGCAGCATTTGCTTGTAGCGGGCGGCCATCTCCTCGGCCTTGTCGAACACCTTCTGGGGATCGGTGAGCATGTCGCCGGGCTCGGGCTCGAGCGCCTTGGTCGAGAGGGAGATGCGGCCCCGTTCGGCATCGAGGTCGATGATCATCACCTTCATCTGGTCGTTGACATTGAGCACCGTGTGGGGCGTCTCGATGTGTTCGTGGCTGATTTCGGAGATGTGCAGCAGGCCGCTGACGCCCCCGATGTCGATGAAGGCGCCGTAGGGCTTGATGCCGCGCACGGTGCCGATCACCACTTCGCCCACTTCGAGGCGATTCATCTTGCGCTCCACCAGGGCGCGGCGATGGCTGAGCACCAGGCGGTTGCGCTCCTCGTCCACCTCCAGGAACTTGAGGGGCAGGAAGTCGGCCACCAGGTCTTCCTTGGGCTTGCGGGTGCTGATGTGGCTGCCGGGGATGAAGCCGCGCAGACCTTCCACCCGCACCAGGGCACCACCACGGTTGGTGGCAAACACTTCTGAGTAGATGGTGGCGTCTTCTTTTTGCAGCTGGCGCACCCGCTCCCAGGCCCGCTGGTATTCGATCCGGCGGATCGAGAGCGTGAGCTGGCCGTCTTCGTTTTCTTCGCTGAGGATGAAGAACTCGCGCACTTCGCCGGGCTCAAGCACGTCGGAGATGCTTTCAACCCTGTTGATCGACACCTCCTGCATGGGCATGAAGGCGGCGGTTTTGGCGCCGATGTCGATCATGGCGCCCTTGGGCTCCATGGCGAACACGGTGCCCTTCACCACGTCGCCGGGCTTGAAGTTGTAGTCGTACTTGCTGAGGAGGGACGCAAATTCCTCCAGGGTGAAGCCCACCCCATCCATGTCGCGCACGGCCGCCCGGCTGCCGGGGTCATCGGCGGTGGGCACCTCTTCCGGGATGGCTAGGTCGAGGAGATCGAGCTCTGCTGCGATCTCCTGTTCCAGGTCAATGGGGCTGTCTGTCTCTAGGAGACTGACGTCGGAAGGGGTCACGGTCATGGGGGGGTGGCGGACTGCCAGGGGCAGGATGAAGGAATCGGCGCCAACGTCCGCCGACGTCAAGCGCAGAATCGATCACTATACAAAAGGCTGATTTGGGCTCTTGAACTGGCACGGAATCTGACTTCCCAGGCTCCAGAGCCCATCGGCGGCTAGAGCCAGTGGGGTACCCATCCGCCCATCCAGGTCCCAAGCCGGTCCAAGCCCGAACCGAAAAGCTAGTGAGCGCGTTGCCCAGCCCTCAGCCCTCAGCCCACCGCCGCCGCCAACTTGGCGCCCCGGCTACGGGGACGCCGGCTCAGGCCTTCGAGGGTGGCGACAAAATCGCTGATTCCCTGGAACTGGCGATACACGGAGGCAAAGCGCACGTAGGCCACCTCGCTGATTTCGCTGAGCTGCTGCAAGACCAGCTCACCGATCTCATTGCTGCTTACTTCGCGGCCACTGCGGCCCTGCAGTTGCAGTTCGATTTCATCAACTACCCCTTCGAGCCGAGCTGGTTCGAGGCCGGTTTTTTCGCAGGCCCGCAGCAGGCCATGCAGCAATTTGCTGCGACTGAAGGTTTCGCGGCTGCCGTTGCGTTTCACCACCGTCACGGGCACGGTTTCGACCCGTTCATAGGTCGTGAAGCGAAATTCACAATTGAGGCATTCACGGCGCCGCCGCACACTGCGCCCGGAGTCCGCCGCCCGGGACTCCAGCACGCGGCTGTCGGTGTGTTGGCAGGAGGGGCACTGCATGCCCTAATCACCGCATCTGCGATCGATGAAACTTTAGACACAAAATGGCCCGTTGAGAAGGGCTACGCCGCAATGGGTCTCAGCGCCAGCTGGGATTAGCCCCCCAAGATGACCCCTTGGCCCCGCTTGGTTAACCGCAAAGGTGCCGCACCGGGCGCTGCCTGCGCCAATGCAACGCATTTGCAGCCATGAAAAAGCCCCCACCTTGGGGTGGGGGCTGGCTGGATCAACTGGGTCCCGGTGGGATCACTTGCCGATCTTCGGGGGATCGCGGAAGGCGATGGCGAAGAACAACGTGGCGATCGCCAAGGTGAGGATCAGGATGTAGGCGAAGCTCTCCATGGGTTACCTCGAGGGTCTGGCGGTCAGCGAAGCGTGCTGCCAGCGGGGGGCACGTAGCCCTCCGGCAGCCTGCGGGTGGTGCGGTCGCCCAGTTTCGCGAACAGACCGAATTCCACCTGTTCGCCCAGATCGGGGTCAATACCAGCGAACACGTCGCGGTACAGGGTGCGAGCACCGTGCCAGATGTGGCCGAAGAAGAACAGCAGGGCGAACACGGCGTGGCCGAAGGTGAACCAGCCGCGGGGTGAACTGCGGAAGGTGCCATCGGAGTGGTACTTTTCGCGATCAAACTCAAACCCTTCACCCAGCTGGGCCTTACGGGCGAGGCGCTTCACGTCTGCAGGATCGGTGAAGGTCTGGCCGGCCAGGGCGCCGCCGTAGATGGTGGCGGTCACGCCGGTCTGTTCGAAGGAGTACTTCGCCTCAGCCCGACGGAAGGGAATGTCAGCGCGCACGATGCCTTGGGCATCTTCGAGAATCACAGGGAAGTTCTCGAAGAAGTTGGGCAGGCGACGCACTTGAAGGTCTCGGCCCTCCTTATCGGTGAAGGAGATGTGGCCAATCCAGCTGGTGGGTAGGCCATCGCCATTCACCATCGGACCCACCCGGAACAGGCCGCCCTTGGCGGGACTGTTGCCGACGTAGTCGTAGAAGGCCAGTTTCTCGGGGATGGCGGCGTAGGCCTCAGCCTTGGTGGCGCCATTGTCGAGGGCCGTCTGCACGCGGCGGTTGATCTCGGTTTTGAAGTAGCTCTGGTCCCACTGGAAACGGGTGGGGCCGAACAGTTCAACCGGGGTGGCAGCAGCGCCATACCACATGGTGCCAGCCACAATGAAGGCCGCGAAGAACACAGCGGCAATGGCGCTGGCCAGCACGGTTTCGATGTTGCCCATGCGCAGCGCCTTGTAGAGGCGCTCCGGCGGACGGCTGGTGATGTGGAAGATGCCGGCGATGATCCCCACAATGCCGGCGGCAATGTGGTGGGCCACGATCCCGCCTGGGTTGAAGGGGTTGAAACCTTCAGGCCCCCAGGAGGGTTGCACCGGTTCTAAGTGTCCTGCGAGGCCATAGGCATCGGACACCCACATCCCCGGACCAAACACCCCAGTGAGGTGGAAGGCGCCGAAGCCGAAGCAGCCGAGGCCGGCGAGCAGTAGGTGGATGCCGAAGATCTTGGGTAGATCAAGGGCGGGTTCCCCAGTGCGGGGGTCCTGCCAGATCTCCAGATCCCAGAAGGTCCAGTGCCAAATGGCGGCGAGGAAAAGTAGGCCGCTGAAAATGATGTGGGCTGCTGCCACACCTTCGAAGCTCCAGAAGCCTGGGTCAACACCGGTTTCACCGGTGATGCTCCAGCCGCCCCAGCTACCCGTGACGCCGAGGCGTGCCATGAAAGGCATCACGAACATGCCCTGGCGCCACATCGGGTTGAGCACCTGGTCGGAGGGATCGAAAATGGCCAGTTCGTAGAGCGCCATGGAGCCGGCCCAGCCGGCAACCAGAGCGGTGTGCATGAGGTGCACGGCCAGAAGACGGCCTGGGTCGTTGATGACGACCGTGTGCACCCGATACCAGGGCAATCCCATGGGGTTCAGGTCCGGGGAAACAACCAGCCGTCGTGTCCAGGGGTTGCCTGGAACCTGACGGCAGAACGATCGAAACCGACGAAGGCTCGATCCGTGCTGGCGATCGTAAGGGGTTCCGCAGGCCCCGCGTTACCGATGGCGCCCAGCTGAAACGTGCCGTGATGGGGCAGCGGGTTTGGCCCCTGGCTGGCGTTTACAAAACGCAATTATTTGCGCCGTTCCACAATGGTTGCCATCCCGCAGTGAGCTGGCCATGCCCGTGATTCGATTTGTGCGTGAGGGCCAGGATGTGGAGTGTTATCCGGGCGAAAACCTGCGCGAGGTGGCCCTGCGCGAGGGCATTGAGCTGTATGGCCTCAAGGGCAAGCTCGGCAATTGCGGCGGCTGCGGCCAGTGCATCACTTGCTTTGTCGAGGTCGTTGGCGAAAGTTCGCCCAGCAGCCTCTCGCCCCGCACCGGCGTGGAGGAGCGCAAGCTGGAGCGTCGGCCCGAGGGCTGGCGCTTGGCCTGTCAGGCCCTGGTGCAACAGTCGGTATTGGTCTTGACCCGTCCCCAGGTGGGTCTGGCCGATGCCGAAGCGCTGCTGGCGGCGGCCAGCCAGGCACCCCTGCCCGCGGGCCCTACGGCCTGGCCGGTAGTGGAGACGGCTCCAGACGAAGAGGAGGCCGGCGATGGTGAAGCCGATCTCCAGGGCCCGGCTTAGGTCCCAGGACTAGTTCGCGCCTGACCCTCCCCTCCCCAGGGGCAAAATCCGTGGCCAAGCGGGTTCAGGGGGGTCGGGCTGGGTTTCGCCTTGCTTGGCTGGGGGCGACAAACCACAACGGGCGATGAAGCTGGCTGGTTCTGGCCCGGCAGCGGTGATACGGTCTCTCAGCTCCAGCGATCTGTAATGGAAACCAACGATCTCGGCTTCGTGGCCAGCCTGATGTTCGTGCTGGTTCCAGCGGTCTTTTTGATCATTCTTTACATTCAGACCAACAGCCGCCAGAGCTGAGGCTCGCCAAGCTGCCTGGTTTGTGCTCTGGCCCGATCGGGCTGGCAGTTTGGCCGCGCCCAATTTTGTTGCGACCGTCCTCCTTGGTGACAAGGCGCCATGGTGCGCTTGCTGCCCAGCTCGGTTGGCTTGCCAGCTGCTGGGTTGGGGAGTGGCCAGGGGGGCAACCTGTCTTTGATCTACCCCGACCCGCTGGCCCTCAGGCGCGGCTTCCCTCCGGTTCGCGCACCAGCAGCACCGGCGCCGGGGCATGCACGCGGATGTAGTCGCTCACCGAACTGCCCAGCAGGCGGTCAATATCAACAAGGGCCCGGGCCACCAGGGGCCGGCGGTCCTGGGAGGCAATCACTAGCAGGTCTGCCTTCTCTGCTTCGGCGGCCGCGCACACCCCCCGGCCGATGTCGCCAGTGGTGTGGATAGCTTTGAGTTCAACGCCAAAGGTGCGGGCCCGCAGCACCGCCTTTTGGAGCGCCTCATCGGCGGGGGAGAGGCCGCCGCGGGAGGGGGTGATGTCCTGGCGGCTGATGTGGATGCCGGTGAGGCTGCCGCCCGGGATCTCGCGCACCAGTTCGCAGGCAATTTTGAGGGCGTCATCGCCCACACCGGTGCCGTCGATCGTCACCATCACCCGATTGATGTGGCGCACGTAAAGGTCGTCGCGCACCAGCAGCATCGGCCGGGTCGAAAGCTGGAAGATGTACTGGCTGGTGCTGTTGCTCAGGATCGATTGCAGCCGGCTCAAGCCCCGCGATCCCATCAGAATCAGGTCGGCATCGAGCTCGTCGGCCACCTTGAGCACGGTCTGCTTGGTGTCGCCTTGGCGAATGATCGTATTGATCTCGCTGGGGTTAAGGCCGAGACGTTGCACGGATTCGGCCACCATGCCGGCGGCCTTCTCCCAATGCTCCTGGAAGTTGTTCCCCACCTGTTCCGGCACCACATGCAGGAGGTTGAGCCTGGCCAGGCGTAGCGCTGGGATGGCGCGGAGCATGCGCACCATCTCTTCGACATGACCCTTGCCGGAATCGGCGATCAGCAGGTTGCGAAACACGGTCAGACGGTGGCTGCGCTCAGCCTATGGCTGGTGTCAGCTTGTGGCTGGTTTTGATGGCGCCGGTGGATAGCAAAAAGGCCGTAATGGAACGGGTTTGGCGCCTGCGCCGCCGCGTGTTGCCCCAGCACACCGACCATGCGGGCGTGATGTGGCACGGCGCCTACCTGGCCTGGCTGGAGGAGGCCCGGGTCGAGGCCCTTCAAGAGGTGGGCCTGGCCTATAGCGAGCTCTCGGCCCGGGGCCTGGAGCTGCCGGTGGTGTCGTTGGCGATCAACTACCGCCAGGCCTTGCTCCATGGCGACCAGGTGGAGCTGCTGAGTCGGGTGGAGCGCCGTTCGGGTCTGCGCCTGCCCTGGTTGAGCCAGTTCATCGCCCCCAATGGGGCCGTGGCGGCGGAGGCACGGGTGGAGCTAGTGCTGGTGGAGCTCTCAGAGGGAGGCGCCCAGCGCCGCCTGATCCGCCAGCCTCCCGCCGACCTGGCCGCTGCGATCGAGCAGCTGAACGCCGGGCCAAACCAGGGCCAAGGGGGCGTATAGTACAAAGCTACTGCTGATTGGGGAGTGGCGGATCGTCCTCTGGGGTCCCGAGCCGGGGCTGGTGTGGTGGTTGGGGTTGGTCGCTTTGGGGCACTACTTCCAGGGGAGGCGGTACCAGGGGACTCCCTGGCCGTTATGGCTTCCCATTCCCCACGCCAACCTCCGGCGCCCCAGGGCCAGCCCATCCCACCCCTGGCGCCCTTGCTGCTCGTGCCCAGCCCGGGCCTGTTCCCGCCCCCAGGCCCCTGGCACCAGGCCCAGCGCCTCTGGTGGTTGCTCTGGTGCGGCTGCCCCGGCATCGGCTGGCAGCGGCTGGCCCGCCTGCAGGCGGCCTTTGGCGGCCTGGATCACGCCTGGCAGGCCCCTGGCGATGCCCTGGCCCAGCGGGCCGGCTTCCGTGGACGCTTGCTGGAGCAGGTGGAGGCCTACCGCCAGCGCTGGGGGGCCGAACCCTTCAGCCAGCCGGCGATCGCTGATCGCTTGGCCGCCCGTGGTCCCTACCGGCGCCTGCTGCCCGGCGATCTGGCCTGGCCCGGAGCCCTCACCCGCCTGGCCCGGCCGCCCCTGCAGCTCCACTGGCAGGGCCAGGGCCAGCTTTGGGCGTCCCTGCGCCAACGCCGGGCCGTGGCTGTGGTGGGCACCCGGCGTCCGTCGCGTCACGGCCTAGCCATGGCCAGGGCCCTGGGGGTGGCCCTGGCGGAGGCTGGCTGGCCGGTGGTGAGTGGCCTGGCGGAGGGCATTGACGGGGCCGTTCACCAGGGCTGCCTGGCCGCGGGAGGCGCCCCGGTGGCCGTGCTGGGCACCCCCTTAGAACGGGTTTATCCCAGGCACCACCACAGCCTCCAGGCCCAGGTGGCTGCTGCGGGCCTGCTCATCAGCGAGCACCCCCCCGGCACGCCGGTGCGCCCAGGCCACTTCGCCAGCCGCAACCGCCTCCAGGTGGGCCTGGCCCAGGCCGTAGTGGTGGTTGAGTGCCCTGAGTCGAGCGGTGCCCTCCATTCGGCTTCCCTGGCGTGGGACCAGGGCCTGCCGCTCTGGGCGGTGCCGGCCGATGCGGGCAAGCTCTCGGCTGCCGGCAGCAATCGCCTGCTCGCCTGTGGTGCCAGCGTGCTACTCGATCCCGGAGACCTGGTGCGCCAGCTGGGGCCGGGTCCCCTGGCGGCAAGCCCAGGCCCGGCCGCTGGAGCCCCCAGCCAACGTTCAGGGGCCGCCTTCGCCCAAGGCGCCATGGCGGCTGGTCCACCAGGCCCCGGCGTCCCCAACCCGGAGCCCGGGGCCCCACCCTTGGCTGGAGCCCAACGGGCCCTGCTGGCGGCGGTGGGCCCCGGCGCCTCCTTGGAGCAGGTCTGCGAGCGCCTCGACCTGGGTGCCGCCAGTGCATCCCGGGCCCTGTTGGAGCTGGAGCTTCTCGGGCGGCTTCGGGCCGAACCCGGCCTTTGGTGGAGTCCCTGTTAGGGGTCTGGCGGAGCCAGGGAGTTCACCTAGAACTTGGCTCTAGAACTTGGCTGAGGATGGGACTTGGCAGCTGCTTAAGCACTGGGCGGCAGATTGGGCAACAGGGAGGGCTGCGGAGGGGGCTACGGGTGGGCTAGAGATTTGGCTGATGGCTTGGCTGGGGAGGTCCCCTTCGTGCTGGCAAGGGATGGGGGCGCAGGGCGGGAAGACGGGTTGCTGGATGCCGAGGCGCTGTTCGCCTGGCGCCGGGTCCAATTGCGACGGGGCGGTAGCTCCGCAGATTTTGATTGGCTATTGGAATTTGCCGGCGGCCTGGGTTGGAGCCAATTGCAGCGCCTGCGCCTTGATCCGGGCCAGCCAGTGGCCCTGCGCTGCAGCCTGGGCGCGATCGCGGCCCTCTGGAGCCAGCATCTGGAGACGGCGACCCCCCTGCAATACCTGGTGGGGATCGCCCCCTGGCGCGACTTTGAGCTGGCGGTGGGTCCTGGCGTCTTGATCCCCCGCCAGGAAACCGAGCTGCTAATCGAGCTGGTCCAGGCCCTGGGGCTGGCGGCTCGGGCCAACTCGGCCCCCCTGCTCTGGGCCGATCTCGGCACCGGTTCTGGCTGCCTGGCCCTGGCCCTGGCCCAGCTGCTGCCCACCAGCTTTGGGCTGGCGGTGGATGCCAGCGCAACGGCCCTGGCCCAGGCCGGCGCCAACCTGGAGCGCCAGGGCCTCGCCGGCCGGGTGGCCCTACGCCAGGGCTCCTGGTGGCAGCCCCTGCAGCCGGAATGGGGCCGGCTCGATCTGGTGTTGAGCAACCCCCCCTACATCCCCACGCGGGTCTGGCAGGAGCTAGCGCCCGTAGTGCGCGACCACGAACCGCCCCTGGCCCTCGATGGCGGCCCCGATGGTCTCGATGCCCTCCGCACGATTGCCGCCGGGGCGCCCCTGGCCTTGGCCCCGGGCGGCTGGCTGCTGCTGGAGCACCACTACGACCAATCCGAAGCCGTTCAGGCCCTGTTGGCGGCCCAGGGGCTCGAGGCGATCCAGACCCACCCAGACCTGGAGGGCCACGGGCGGTTTGTGAGTGGCCGCCGGCCCGCCTTGGCGGCCAATCCGCCGGGGTCCGGCCCCGGCGACCAGCTGGCCCCTCGTCCGGGAGCGGACCATGGCTGAGACACCGTTCCTAGGGCAAGTTCTGGCGGCTGCGGAGCTGGCCGACCGGCTGCTGGCCGGTTCGGCGGCCCTGTTCCCCACCGACACGGTGGCGGCCCTGGCCGCCCGTGCGGAGGCTGCCGCCCAGCTTTGGCAGCTGAAGCAACGGCCGGCCCGCAAGCCCATGATCCTGATGGGCGCCGATGCCGAGGCCCTGTTCGCCGCTTTGGAAGTGCCGATAGCGCCCCAGTGGCGGGCCATGGCCGAGCGCTGTTGGCCGGGGGCCGTAACCCTGGTCCTGCCGGCCCGGGGCCGCCTGGCCCGGGCGTTGTCTGGCGAAGGCTCAAGCCTGGGTCTGCGCATTCCGGCCTGCCCCGTCGCCTTGGAGTTGCTGCGCCGCACCGGCCCCCTGGCCACCACCAGCGCCAACCGCTCTAGTGAACCTCCTTGCGGCACGGCGGCCGAGGCGGCGGCCCTGTTCCCGACCCTGCCGCTGCTGGGCCCCGTTCCCTGGCCCCATGGCAGCGGCCAGCCCAGCACCGTGGTTGCCTGGATTGGGCTAGCAGAAAACAGCCCTGCAGCGGATGGCGGCCTTCGCGAAAGCAGCGCCGTAGCCGTCGCAAAAGCCGTTGCCGGTGAGGCAGGCCATTGGCAGATCCTGCGGGCCGGTGCTCTGATGCCCCTGGACTTGCTGCCAGGGGCTGAACCCTGGGAATTCAGTGGTCCGACGAGCTGATGGGGGTTGGATGGTCTCGTTGCTGCTGCTGTTAATGACCTTGAACCATTGGGTGTTCGCGCCGCTTCTGCAGCTCGCCCAGGGCCTGCTGGAGCTCCAATGGTTCGGTTGGTTGGTCTTGGCCCTGGGCCTCTGGTTGGTTGGCGGGGCCGCCGGCCCCAGGCTGGAGTCCGGCTCCCTCAAACCCAAACCTGGCGCCGAGCCAGGCCGCCCTCGCCCTTGATTGCGATCCAGGCTGGGTCAGCCAGATCCGCCCGGGCCCAGGTCCCTGCTTGCTCCGTTCAGATCCCGCCCAGCTCCAGTTGGTTGGCGTAGGGGCCGCGGCCGCCAATGCAGGCGGCACCGCAATGGCAGCCCAGGCTGATCGCCTGCTGCCGGCTCCAGCCCGCGGCTAGGCCGGCGGTCACCCCCGCAGCGAAGCTGTCGCCGGCGCCGTAGCAATCCACCACCGGCCGCGGCAACGGCAGGGCGCTAAACCGGCCGCCTGGCCAGCAGAAGCCGCCCCGCTCCGCCTCGGTGCCCACATAGAGGGTTGGCGCCGGATCGAGATCGCCCGGGCGATAGATCTCGCCTGGGTCGGCGGCACTGCCGATCAGGGCATCGAGCTGCAGGCCCGAAGCCTGGATCAGCTCCAGGCCCAGCCGGGGGGTGGCTGCCAGAAAGCGGGCGCGGCGACTCCAGGCCAGGGCCGCGGCATCGGCGGCGGTCACAAACACGCCATCGCAGGCCGAGAGGCTGGCCCAGGCCAGGGCATCGGCCGCCGTTGGACTGAGCCGCTCACCGATCACGGTGATCGTGCGTTCGCCGCTGCTGTCGATGAAGGTCACGGCCCGGCGGCTGGGAGCCTCGCGCCAGGCCACCTGCACATCAAGCCCCAGGCCCTGGAGCTGCTCCGCCGCCAGCTCGCCGATGCGATCCCGACCCAGGGCCGTGAAGAAGGGAATCCGCTGACCGGTGAGCTTGGCCAGCTGCACGGCGATAACCGCACCGCCGCCGGCAGCCAGGTCCTGGCTGTGGCTGGCCCGCTGGATCTCTCCGGCCAGGGGCAGGTGGTCCACCCCCACAAAATTCACCCACTCCACATGGCCCACCACCGCCAGATCCAGGGGCGGCAGGGGCGGCAGGGCCCCCAGTGGCAAGGGCTCCAGGGGAGCACAAGCAAGTGGCCTATCGGCATCCATGGCTTCGGCTAGACATCGGAGCCAATCCTGGCTGGGCTTGGAACAGCGGCGCCAGGTCAGGCCTTGGGGCCCCGACAAGGGGGACCTAACCCGTATGCCCTGGGCAGGAATGGGTCCGGGAGGAGCCAATTAAACAGGCGTAGCGAGGGTGGCTTAGCAAAGCAGGATCAAACTGAAAAGGATGCTATTTTTAAAGAAATATTTGCGCTCCATTGCTTTGGCCGGCCCAATTAATGGACCTTTCTCCATCGCAATTCCTGTGATCGGAGCCCTGCCCATATCAAATAAGCGGATCAAGCAGCCCTTGACCCTGTCGTGGAAGCCACGGCCCCCCAGGCTCTGGACCGTTTTGGCGGGCTGTGTTTCAGCGCTGCTGGTGCAGGGTCTGCCATCCCAGTCGCCCTTGTTTTTGGCCTCTGGGCCTGGGAACCCCGCCCCAGGATCGGCCCTCGCTGGCCCCATGGCTGATCCGGGTGGGATGGCCGGCTTGGGCCCGGTGGACCGGTTGGTGGCCGAGGCCGAAGATCTCAATCCCTCCTATTTCAGTGCCGAGGAGATCCGCGAACTGCAGCGCCGCTTCGGCGTGCATGGGTCCCAGCCGCGCCTTGGTCAGCTGTTCACCAAGGGCCTCGACCACCTGCCCCCCCTCAAGGCCCATACCCTGGCCAGGCTCGAAGCCGTGCGGCCGATTGTGCTTGAGCAAAGCCGCAAGCAGCAGGTGAATGCCATGTTGATGGCAGCGATTCTCTTTGATGAGATGCAGCATGCCAAGCCTGGTGAAGATATACGGATTCTGGCTGAATCGGGCCTATTTCAGGATCATGGCTTAGCCCAGCTCAGCATCAGTGAATTGCAAAAGCAGGGCAAGCTAAGGGCCGATGCCACCGATGCGGAAGTGGCGGCTGCTCTAGAGAAATTGCTCACCCCTAGCGAAAACGTGAAAGTGTTGGCGGGTCAAATAGCCCGCCTGCAAAAACTACTTGGCGTTCCCAAGGGTCACCGTATGGAGGTGAGCACCAGCCGCCGCGATGCCAAGATTGCCGCCACAATCGCCTACCTCCACAATGGTAAACTTGATTATCCCGAAAGAATTCTTGGTTATATGCAAGACCCAGAGTTACATGCCTTAATTTATTTAACACGCCAGCGAATAGTCCCAGCCCTGATCTAGCGCGCTCGCTTGATTTGCTGTAAGCAAAGTTATTGCTTCCTGTTTGATTGGTATCAAAGGCTTGACGTCGGACGTTAAGGCTGAGATGCCGGATGAATAGGGGTTCAGCTTTTGGTTGAGCCCCTATCAATCCATGAATGAATCCAGCGACCGAATCGGTCAGCGGCGTTCCACCAACTCTTCCAAGGGGAAGCGCACCTTGGCTAATTTCGCGTATTTATCGTCAGAGCTGCGGGTGCCGCAGGCACAGACGACGCTGCTGCGGTAGGGGGTATCGCCCAGGTTGAGGATCCGGTCGTATTCGCCGGGGGCGAAGCCTTCGATGGGGCAGGTGTCCGCGCCCACCAGGGCCGCGCAGGTCATGAGGTTGCCCAGGGCGATGTACACCTGGTTAGAGCCCCACTGGCCAATCACCTGGCTGCGAGGGCCGTGGATCAGGTCTTTTTCGATCATGCCGCGATAAGGGGCCAGCTGCTCCAGCGGTAAACTACGGGCCTGCGCGGTGGCGTTGATCAGTCGCTCGGCATCGGCCGCTTCGATGCTGCGGCGCACCAAAAACACCACTAAATGGGAGCAATCGGTGATCTGGGACTGGTTCCAGGAATGGGGCCGCAGCTCGGCCTTGATCGTCGGATCGGTGATTACCAGAAACTTCCAGGGCTGCAGGCCGTAGGACGACGGCGACAACACCATGGCCTGCTCCAAGCTGGCCCAGAGCTCGGCGCTGATCGGCTGCTTGGGATCAAACACTTTCGTGGCGTAGCGCCAGTGCAGGGCGGCGAGCAGGGCGCCTGGATCCAGGTTTTGATGGGCCTGGCCGGCGGGAGCTGCGGTTAGGGGGATATCGGTCATGGCGATACGAGGCTCGTTCAGAAAAAGATACTTGCAATACCGTACTGGTGTTAGGGGCCCTGGAGTCGACGCTGATGTTGGGACGCTTGCAGGAGGTGACATTTGGGTAAGACAGCCCGCTTTCCCCAGGCCAACCAGTCCATTAACCACGAACGCCCAGAGCCTGCCTCGCCCCACAGGCATGCGCCACCGGAGGGGGGCGGGCGCTCCGGTGCTGGCCCTTGGCATGAGCCACGGGCCTGTGGGCGTTAATTAATGTTATTGGTTCTCGTCGGCGAAGCCAGATGGAATTTCAAGAGAAAGACAGATCGGTGTTGACGTAGTCGATCAGGAAACAGCCGTTTTTGAGCAGGTCCTGGTCTTCGAATTCCAGGCCTAGATAGGTGCTATCTGTCTCCACCTTGCGCCAACGCAGATGGGCGTTGAAGAAGGCGCAGCCCAGGCCGAAGCTTTCGTAAACAGAAATTGCAAAGAGAGAACCAAGGGTTTCATCCATAGGGCTGTCCACCACAACACAAATGCCGCCCATACTCACGTCCCAGAGGCTGATGTGCCACTTTTTGCCTTTTAGGCACGCCATTTCACCCACGGGAGCCACGCCCCCGAAAGGCATGGGTTTGCGGGCGAACTGGCGCCGCTGGGAGTCGTCATTCGCGGACGAGATAGTGACCTTTTCAGGAAGAATTAAGGGGGATTTTAGTAAAGAATTACGTCTCAACGATTGGTTGAGTAGTGATTGAGTGTGTAACGGGTCTGAAGGCTGTGATTTGGTAGGAGTAGGTGCGTTAATTTCTAAGGATTGTTTTGTAGTTGCGGCTGGTGGCGGTGGCGGTGGCGGTGCACCTAGGGATGGGAGCTGATGGCGATCCTCTTCACTCCGGAGCTCCAGCCCGAGAATGGGCATCAGGGGGTTTTGCTCGTTCATTTCAAAAATTTCTGTTCGCCCAATTTACCAAAGATCTTTGTGTACCCAGCCTTAGGGCAAGTGGATCTGCTGCGGGACTGAAGCCTGGCGGCCGGGCCCGGTGCTTGGCATTGTCGAATGCTTGGCCGTGCCCACTGCTTGGCTGTGCCCACTGCTTAGCCAAGACCATGGTCCTCGGCACTACCGAGCTGCGCCAGGCCCCTGTTCGCTGCCTGGCGCAGCTCCTCATTTCAGGACTTACGCGACTGCGGGCAGCATGGTGGCCGACAGGATGCCTGGGAGCGGCGTCAGTGAGCCCATGGAAAGGCACACGTTTAGAGGATGTGAAGAGCAGCAGCCCAGGGTGACGAAGATCGTTACCCCCCGCAGCCAGGTTGGCTATGGAGTGGGACTCAGGGAACGTTCTGATCGGTCTTGGGCTCGGTTTGTCCTTGTGATGACTTGCCGCTGAGGTCTAGTGTTATCCCATTGTTTTTGCTTTGCCCGTGAGCCGCTGGGAATACCAGGTGATCCACTTGAACGTGGAGGACTCCTCGAAGACCCCCCAGGCCCCTGGGCCTGCGCCTGGGCCTGCGCCTGGGACCCCGCCAAACCAACCACCAACCCAGCCAGCTGCCGAGACTCCGCCGGTTACCGGTCAGCCGGTCTTTTCGAAGGCCTATCTGGAGCAGGAATTTCCTGATTTTTATAGCAATCCCCCCTCCCAGCCCCCCCAGGGGCAGCAGCAAGCGAATCACCCGGCCTTGCAGTTACAACAATTTCTCAATGGCCATGGCCAGCAGGGTTGGTCCCTTGTGGGGATCTATCCCCTGGGTAGTTTATTGATGATGTTCTTCCGCCGGCGCATTGCCGAGCTCCCTGCCCCCCTGATCCCGGCCGCTGCCCCCATGGGTCAGCATCAGCCTCCGGCCCCAGCCGCGGATCGCTCCCCCCAGGGGCCTGCTGCATCTATTGCACGGCCATCCCCTACTCCTGAAATTTCATCGCCCCAAGCCGCTGAGCTGGCTGATCCGGTTACGCCTCCCGTAACGGATTGGTTGCAACAAATCATGCAACGGCTGGATTCCCTCGAGGGAAGTATCGCCAACGCTTCTTCTAACCACCCTTCTTCAGCCCCAAACCCCAATCCTGGTCTTGCCAAGACTGGTCTTGTTGAACCCCTCGCTTTGACGGATCGTCAACGTTTGGCCGTTTCCGGTGAGCGTCGCCTGCGCCGCCGCAGTTCAGCCGCCCAACCGTCAACTCCCAACCCTTACCTGGCTCCTTCGGCAAGTGTTTCCGGTCCGGCATCGGCCATCTCCCCATCCGGGCTCCCTGGCCAGGCTGTGATTCTCAGGGCGAATCTGTTGGATAGCCTGCAGGAGGAAGTAGGCATGCCGACCTTCCACGCGGCGAAGGCCCTGAATTTTCGTTCCTACGCCACCTTGGCCGGCTATGGCAGCCGCCATGGCTATCCCCTGGGTCTTGTCAAGGAGGGACCCAACCAGATGGCTGCCGTGTATGTCGGCATGGAGCAGGGTGATCGGGGTGGCAGGGCTAGGCGCCTCTGGGCTGTGGTGCCTGTGGCGCGTTTAAGGGACTTTGAGATCTAAGGCTGTTTGCTTGTAGTAGAGAGCTCTATTTATTAGCATCGAGGTGCAGTCCTGCCTTGAAAGTAGCTGCATACGTGGGTAGGCGCCGCGCCCAACTCCTTGTTCAAGCACGGTAAATGCTGGATGTTATCAAGCATTTTAGGGCAAACTTCTCAAATGTCGCTAACATTAATCCCTAGGCTAGGCAGGGGATGGTGCGATTTTGCGAATGCACGCTAGCGTTCAATGCTAAATTTATACTGAAGACTGCCGCTGAAATACTTGTCCCTGTTGAAGTTGATAGGGAATATCCGGTCTCGTTGTTGTTCTAACGCTTTTAACCAATAGCCCTGAATTAACGACCTGATCAATTATTCTTGCAGGACTGCTCCTTGAAGGCGGCCGTGTCTAGTCAGCTCATCATACGCAAGTACCTTCGTGTAGCTCTCCTGAAGACGTTCATAGGCGATGCTGTTCGCCGCCTGTTCCAGTTGGGCGCAGGTTTGCATAGGCGGCATGGCCGTTAATTCATAATCGATGGCAAAGGCAGTTTCGCCTCCTATTGCGTAATGGCCCATTTCGTGCCGTAGAAGAGCGACGTAAAATTTATTAAATGCATTGATCTGCCGATCCGAGGCCCCAACTACCCGTGGCATGATGATTTTTGCATTTAAAAACGTACGGCTGGAGATAATCCGGCATTGCCCTATATTGGCATCCACGCGATACTTGAAATCCCATTTAATGGGAGCCGTTGTGTATCCGGTGTATCGCACGGATTTCTGGGTGATCGGAGAAGCCCTGAGAAGCTGTGGGAACAGCGGAGCATTCCTTACCACATTCACAGAATAGAATTCCGTTTCTAAATTAAGAAATACCTCCGATCGTCCGGGTTTCGCTAGGCCAAGAAGCAAGCCAAGAGCCAAAGGAAGGGCAAGAAAAGTTCTCATCGTTTGACAAGAGAAATCGGCAATACCTAGCCTTTGAAAATCTGCGAGGCAAAAAATTATTAGGAGTGAATGGAATGGCCCCAGCGCTTCATCGCCACTCTCCCCAGGTTGGAGATTGTTGCTGGGGCCTGACTTTTAGAGGGCGATCTCCAGGGAGTTCCACAGGCATTCCACCTTGAGGCGCCCACTTTCGGGTAGCAGGCAGTGACGGCTGGTCAGCGCCTCAGGAATCGGCTGGAGTTCCGGTTCGAGATCTTCGCCATGGCGCAGTCCTTGGCCATTGGCTTTGAGCACCATGAACTTGTAACGCAAACTCCGGCCTCCATCAGCCATCTCAAAGGGCACTTCGCCAAACCAGGTATTGGCGTTCACATACTCAAGTACATAGGCGCGGTTGAAATCCCAGGAGCCCAGTTCTGGGGCGTCACCTATCACTGCAATTACTTCACCTGGTTGGGTGGCATAGCCATTAACCTGGAATGCAGCCACCGTTTTGCCAACAACGGGTGAACCCACCACACTGAGCACAATCGATGCTTTAGAAGCCAGCCTCAGATTGCTGATGCGGCCATCCACCACCTCAATGCGTTCGCCAGTGAACACACATTGATGGTTTCCATCAGGTAGCTCAGTATTTTCAATGCTGATTGTGCTTTCGGCACCTTGGTTGATCAGGGTGAAACAGCGGGAATCACGATATTTGCGGGTAAATGCATAAATATCGTCGCTTAGGTATTTTGTGTTATGGGAGCCGTAGGGGATGGCTGGATTGGCCCGGCGCAGACCGCTGAGGGTCTGGATGATCGTCACCATTTTCTTGGAAAGGTCCCAGCTCTCCATCATGGGCCTGTTGTAGGGGTCTTGGCCTGCGTTGGTGTTATTGACGAGGTATTGCTCGGTTCCGTAGAAGATGCAGGGGATACCCCTCAAGGTCATCAGCAGAATAGTCGCCAGTTCCAGATTGTAGCCATCGCTGATGGAGAGGAAACGAGGCATGTCATGGTTGTCTATGAAGGTGACAAGCTCATTGGCGCGGTGATATACGTTGTCGTAGTCGAGCACCTTCTGAACATTGTGAAAGCCGCCAGGTTGGCTACCGGAGAAGGCAAAGCGGATACCATCACAGAGGCCAAAATCGAGAATCGACATGCCTGATTGATTGGCATAGGCGATTGTGCGTGCATCCCAGGGTTTGCCGAAGCCGTATTCACCAAAGAGGAAGGTGGAAGGCGCATGTTTCTTGATGTCGGTAACGAATTCCTGCCAAAACCACAGCGGCATGTGCTTTAGGGTATCGACCCTGAAGGCATCGAAACCTGCATCTAGCCAATTTTTCATTGCGCTTTTGATGTAGTTTCGGTAGGTAATATTTTTTTCGTTGAAGGTGGCAAGGCCAGCCATCTCGCCATGGATGAGTTGGAATTCGTCATCCCAGTCGGTGATTTCCGGGAAGTGATAATAGAAATTGTTGTGATCATTGTTGAAGTCGGCTAGGGGCTCCCCGTCATCGGTAACCACTCCCTTGTCGCTGCTGATATCGGGTGAACTGTGGTTGCAAACAATGTCAAGAATAACCTTGAGGCCCTTGGCGTGGAGTGTGTCAACCAGTTGTTTGAGGGTGGCTGATTCTTTCAGGGAATTCGATTCTCCAACGGGGAGGAACCGAGGGTTGATGCGTTTGAAATCCTTTGTCCAATAACCATGCATGGCCGTGTATTCACCCCTAAGGGCATCCACTTGCTCAAAGAGGGGCGAGATCCATAGGGCCGTTACTCCAAGTGATTGCAGATAATCCGCCTTTTCGATGATGCCTTGGAGGTCTCCTCCCCAGTACTTACCCCAGTGGCTGCGGCTCCGGTCAAATAAGTCGTCCTTGCTGCCCTTGCCATGGTCGTTGCAGCCGTCTAGAAAGCGATCAACAATAATGAAGTAGATGACTTCTTTGCGAAAGTCAAGCTCTTCTTCGATCCCGTTGCTGCTGTTGCGAGTTAGTGTGTTTGCCATGAATCGTTGATGGTTAATTGTTTAAATAGATCCAATTAAATTGTTGCTTTTAAGGCATGTTTGGTCTCATTAACATGTGAAGTTACGGGTTCGCTGTATTCTAGCGTGATTGTCTCCGCTTGTCAGCTAGCTGTCCTGGGTGTTTGCCAAGGCCTTGCTCTGGCTGCGATAGCTAAGGTCAGGGCTATTGGGCCATGGGCAAAGCTGCTGTGTCTAGGGCCAATCTGTTGCGTGAGGCCTTGGCGCGCCGTAGTCATTGTCTTTTGCCACAGGTTTTTTTATTTGGTGCCAGCTGTTTCCTTCTCTGGCCCTAGTCTTTATTGACATTGGGTCGATTTTGGTACTGGTTTGTGACTGGATTTGGATTCTATATGCGAGTTGATCTGTTTGTGGTGATTCTGAGTGGAAGCATTGTGGCTCGTATGGTGCCTTAAATCAATTTCATATATCTCCTATCCCATGGGCTCACGGACGTCTTTGAAGGTCTTCGTTCATGTCTGATCGTTGATGTTCCGAATTAGGGGGATTGGCTTTTTTCTGTTTCTCAAGTAATAAGTGTGCTACCTACTTGCTTAGTCGCAGCTTCTTCAGGCCGGTCGCCTGTTTTGATTCCTCAGCCTGTTGCTTGCTTGGCTTGGACGCTATTGTTGCCTTAGCGCTGGTCCTGTTCTGCGACGTCCTCGTGGCGGGGATGGCCTACGGCCCCGGAGCAGCACATATTGACATTTGTATGCTTTTGGTTTAGCCCTGTGGGGTTGTAGTTGCGGTTATTTTGGGTTTGCCCTTTCCCCGTGTTGGTTGTGCTTTCGATTAGTCCGATCCTTGCTCCCTGGCTGGTTTTTGGGGCTGGGTTCTGCCTAGGTGGTTTGAACGTCCCTGCGGCAATTGTTTCCTGGGATGATCGGTTCCTACTTTCCTTTGATTTGGGGATCGCAGTCTAAACCGATGCGGATGGCACCCTTTTGCCTGCTATTCGGCGGTAAGCGTCATGTCTGCCGAAGCTTGCAGCAGATTGCCTGGATCCGCTTTTGTTCGTGGTTTATCTCGTATGCATGGAAGTTTGAATTGCGCCTTCTTGATGGTTTTCCCGTGAAGTTTGAGTACGGCTAAAAGGCTCACTCATCCATGAACGCTATTTTTATGGCACCGAGGCCCATCGTGATCACCATCCCTAACGATATGCATCGGTCGTTCCCTGAGCAATCTGGCGGTTTAATTGTTGGTGTCATCGCCAAGTAGCTCTAATGGGTCCTATTGGTCCCATGGTGGCTAGAGCGGCCCTGCCGTTCTGACCGGTGGTCCTGCCAAGGTCCCTCCACAAGGGCCTGGAGATGGCCGGCGATTGTGTCTACCAGCTTGCGCCGGTATTGACGCGAACTCAAGACCATGTGGTGTGTGAGCAGCAGGTTCGGCACGTCCACCAGCCGGGCTAGTTCCGTTCCAGGGGGTTCGTTCTCCAACACATCAGGGGAGGCCCCGGCCCATCCAAGGACTTTCGAGGGCCGCTACGAGGGCCCCGATGTCGACGAGGCCCCTACGGGCCATGTTGATGGGCTGGGCGCTCGGTTTTAGCCAGGTCAAGCTTCTGCTATAGATCATGCCCCGAATCCTGGCGGTGTAGACCAGCCGCAGCTTGGGAAGCGACGTCAGCAAGGGGCATCCAGCAGACTTTTGTTGGTGATCACCACGTCGGCCCCTTGGAGCCGCTCCAGTCTTTGGTCCAGATCCGGGCTGGGCCAGCAGCGCAGCTCAACCCATTGCCCCAGGGGGACCCAGGTCCACTGGCCCCAGGTTAAGGGCATCAAGAAACACGGCTTAGGGGCGATTCAGGGGGGCAGCCATGGGCAAAGGAGATCGTTTGGTTTGGGCCTTTGCCGTGCTGGCAGGAGGGCGTCAGCACGGCGCCGCCGGAGCTGGCACCTGGGGTGAGCCATTGGCAGGCAACGTCTAGGCGAAACCTTGCCAGGATGGCTGCCGCAGGAGGATTGGGATGGACGGGTTGCCGCAAAACACCCTTGGTCCGAGCGGCTTGGGCCGCCTGGATCGGTTCAAGGGCAAGGCTGTGCTGCCAATGGCGATCCTCTCGATTGCCTGGATTCAGGAATTGTTGGACCAACTTCTGTTCCGTGGGCGCTGGAACTTGCCCTTGGAGCAAGGGGGACCAGTCTGGGGCCTGTTCACAGCGCCCTTCAGCCATGCCGGCTTTGGCCACCTCATCAGCAACTCCCTCTGGTTTTTACCGTTGTCCTGGCTGGTGTTGCTCAAAGGTGGCCGCGATTATCTCGCCGTTTGGATTGGTGTGTGGCTGTTTTCTATTCCGGTTTGGTTGTTTTGGCCGGGGGGAAGCCATGGCCTCTCGGGGGTGATTTATGGACTGCTCGGCTATCTGCTTTGGATTGGCTGGTTAGAGAAACGGCCGTTGTCCTTGCTGTTGTCCATTGGCTGTTTGCTCATGTATGGCGGCCTGCTACCTGCCCTGGTGCCGTTTCTTAGCCCGGTAGGGGTGAGCTGGATTGGCCATGCATCAGGCTTTGCGGGTGGCTTGCTAGCCGCTTGGGCTGTGCAGCGGCCCTAGGGATCCTTGATCCCTGTTCATGCTCTTGAATTCAGTGGCGTTTGTCCGGGGCTTGGTTCTACCTGGTCGGCCTATCCATCGCCTGTCCTTCCCACAGTTCCGCCAGCTCCGATCGCGACCCCCAGACGCCCGTATGGGGGTCGCCCACCAAGCCGCGAGCATTTGCTGGTAAGGCGACACCGATTTGTGCTGTCTACATGTCGGCTAACCAATTGGCCAAGCCAGTGCCCCCCGAGGGGATCCCCGACCCCACGATTAACCTGGGCGTTCCTGATACGATCCTACAGCCTTGGTTTCAGGGCTCTGGCAATAGTTTTGCTGTGGATTTTGCCGACAGCCTCTTCATTAATGGCTATTGTGATATTTCCGATAGGGCAAACTTTGATCCATTGGATACAACACGGCTGAATTGGTCTGCCCATGGTTTGAGGATGTTAGTAAGCGAATGTATTGGCAGCAGCAACACTCAATCCAATTGGAGCCCATGCTTGCCGTGGGGTATCAATGTAAAGCCTTAAGGCCTCGGTTCTAAAATGCTAAAAATTCACAGATTCTGGCTTGAAATACTAAAATTGGGTCCTCGATACCCCTGGCACGGTGCAGTTGCTTAGATAACACGGTTGCAGAAAGCTTCTTCTCCACTCCCTAGCTGAAGGCTTCTGCGAAGCAGTAGCACGAGCTGGGTTTTGCTCAGGACGCCAAGGACCTGAACACACACCAGCAGCTGTTATCCCCCAACAAATGTTGACCGGGACCGTGGGCGGATTCAGGTAAGGTCCCGCGCCTGATCGGGATCCTCCGGCAGCCCTCTCCATTGCAGGGCCAGGCGCCGGGCCAACAGGAGCAACGGATAGAGCCGTCTGGCCCGGTTGGGCTCGCTAAATAGGCCCCGCAAAAGTTGCAGCAAGGGGCCGCTGGGGGCTAGGTGCCGGCATAGCTCAGAGATCGCTTCTGCCCCGTGCCAGGCCCGTTCGCCTTCGAGCAACACCGCCCCGTTGGCCAGGTTGAGACCCCGTGCCTTCAGGGCAGCCCGCAGATCGTGATCGGCCCTGCCATCACGGAGCTCCAGCAGGGGGATCCCTCCCGTGAGCTCGCTGGCGAGGGCGAAGTGGCGGCAGAAGGGGCAGCCGCCGTCGTAAACGAGAGTGAGGGCCATGGCGCCATCCTGGCCATTGCAACGCGCACCCCGTGAATTTCCTCCTCTCCCTGGTCTTGGCCCTGCTGATGCTCTTAGCCGCCCCAGCCTCCAGGGCGGCGGCAGTGCCAGAGCACTACCGGTGCGATGGCGATGCCTTGGAGGCCATCTTCCACAACGGGGCCGTTGATGCCAGCGAGATTCCCAATAGCGATGGTGGCACGGTGCCAGGGGCTTTCATCGTGTTGCAGTGGCGAGGCCTGAGCCTGCAGTTACCCCGCAGTAACAATGCCGGCATTCCCAGCTACACCGATGGCCGGTGGTGGTGGCAGGCCGTGGATCCCGATCGTCCCAACTTCAGGGAGCATCGCGGTAGCGTCAAAACCTATGCCTGTTCCCGCTAGCCGCTGTCAATCATCTCGACTTGAACTTGGTCATGGTGGAAGCCGAAATGGCTAACCGTTTCGGCGAGCTGGTTCTGATCTAGAAGGCTTGCGCGACATCTGGATTCCGGTGGATCTGGTGGTCACGGTCCAAGTGTCTTCCAACGAGCGCTGGCCGGTACCAGGAACCGTTTGCGGAAAATCTTCTTACGGTTGTGGTGTGAAACTTTTATGGCTCTTTTCCCTGCTAAGCCTGGCTGATGACAAGTTCCCACAGGGATTGGCTGAGTTTTTGGCTTTACGTTGAGAAATTGCTGCAAGCATCCTTTTGTTTAGCGTCATGATCAACGCAGGGGATAATCCTTGCTGATACGTTGCTCTTATCCGTTTCCTGAAGAACCAGTCCAATTTTGGACTGCCGCAACCGATCAAGACCAAAAAGCCGGCTAACGGATTTGAACCGATGGCCTTCGCTTTACAAAAGCGCTGCTCTACCACTGAGCTAAGCCGGCATGGGACCAAGCAGATCCACAGATCAACTCTATCGTCTGGCCAGGGCCCAGAGCAGCAGCTGGGTGCGACTCTGGCAACCGGTTTTGGCCAGCAGGTTGCCAATGTGGCTCTCCACCGTGCGGCGGCTGAGCAGAAGGGCCGCCGCGATCGTCTTGTTGGAGGAGCCCAGCAGCAGCTGCTCCAACACTTTCGATTCACTGGGCGTGATCGGTTCAGTGGTGGGGCCCATGGCCTGCATCCAGCTTGTGGCTGGAGTGTTCCCCGGGGTGGGCCTGGCGGCCGCCAACTTTTGAAGGTCCTATGCCAAGGCAGTAGTTGCCTAGCTCTAACCCCATGTCCAGTCCCGATGGGAGCCAGCCCTGGCTGTCAGCTCAGGCTCTCGGAGCCCTCCAGCCTCGCCTTTTCCGCTGCAGGCTCAGGCTGGATGTCTTGGGCCGCAGGCTTTTCAGCCTCTGCTGCCGTGGCGCCATCGGTGTCTTCCAGCGCGCTATTCGCCACCTCCGGCCCTGGGCGACCAGGGGTGTTCACTTTTGGCGGGCCAGAGGCGTTCACCCCAAGGGAAATTTTGGCTTTAACGCCGGGTTGGGCCACGGCTTTGGCGCGTCGGATCGGTAGGTTGGCCACCAGGGCGGTGACCCGGTCTTCGGTTTCCAGGCTCACATCCACCTCGTCGAGGTCGATTTCCACGTAGCGGGACACCACTTCGAGGATTTCCCGGCGCATCTGCTCGAGTAGCTCGGGATTGAGGTCGCTACGGTCATGGGCAAGCACCAGTTGGAGCCGCTCCCGTGCCGTGGTGGCGCTGGCCCGCTGCAGGCCCAGCAAGCGATTGATGGTGTCGCGCAGGGTCATTGCAGTCAGAAGATCTTGGTCTTGATCAGGCGGCTGAGCTTGGCGCGCAGGCCCCGGCCCATTTTTGCGGGATCGGGCAAGGGCACGTCCTCACCCTGCAGGCGCCGGGCCACGTTCGAGTAGGCCAGGGCCGCCGGTGAGTGACTGCCGCTCAAGGTGAGCGGTTCGCCCCGGTTGGTGGACACGATCACCTGCTCGTCCTCCACCACCAGCCCCAGCAGGGGTAAGGCCAGGATGTCGGTCACGTCGTTGACCGAGAGCATCTCCTGGTTGGCCATCATCTTGGGCCGCACCCGGTTCAGCACCAGCTGGATCGGTTGAATGCCATGGGTATTAAGCAGGCCAATCACCCGGTCAGCGTCCCGCACGGCGGACACTTCCGGGGTGGTGATCACGATCGCTTCCTGGGCGGCCGACACGGCGTTCTTGAAGCCGTCTTCGATGCCGGCCGGGCAATCGATCAACACCACATCAAAGCTGGGGGCCAGCATGCCCACGATCGCCTGCATGTCCTCGGGCTTGAGCCACTCGAGCATGCGCGGGTTGCCGGCAGGCAGCAGGGCCAAGTTGGGTTCCTGCTTGTGCTTAACGAGGGCCTGCTCAAGCCGGCAGCTGCCGGCGAGCACCTCCTGGGCCGTGAACACAATCCGGTTTTCCAGGCCCAGGAGCAGGTCCAGGTTGCGCAGGCCAAAGTCGGCGTCCAGCACGGCGGTGCGCACGCCCTGGCGGGCCAGGGCAATGCCCAGGTTGGCGGTCAGGGTCGTTTTGCCAACCCCTCCTTTACCGGAGCAGATCAGGATGTTGCGGGTCCGATGCGGGGTCACGTTGCCAGTTGGGGTGGAGCGAGATTAGGCCCAAACGCTTGCTTCCCCCGGCCCCGGCCGCCACTGTGGCAAGGGGCCCCGCAGGCCCTCCAACAACTTGACAGATCCCAGTAGCCATGAACGGCAGCCCTCCCCCCCATCAGCAGACCCTGCTGGTCATGCCCGATGACGGGGCCGAGGCGGTGGTCGAACTGATCGATCAGGCCCGCGTACAGCTGCTGCTCAAGCAGTTCAAACTCCAGTCCGAGGCGGTGGAAGCGGCCCTGCTCAGGGCCCATCAGCGCGGCGTCCAGGTGCGGGTGATGCTCAACCCCCACACCTCCGGCGGTGACCGCTGGAACGACGACGCCTACGCCCTGCTCACCTCCATGGGGATCGCCGTGGCCTGGACCAGTGAGGCCTTTCCGGTTACCCATGAGAAATCGATGGTGGTGGACCAAAGCCACGCCCTGATCGCCACCTTTAATCTGGCCGATAAATACTTCACGGCCACGCGCGACTACGGCGTGGTGACCAGCAATCAACGGGCGGTTCAGCAGGTGATCGCCGGCTTTGAGGCCGACTGGCAGCGCCAGTTTTTCCAACCCGATCTCACCGCAGGTTTGGTCTGGAGCAGTGCCCATAGCCGCGGTCAGATGGCCCGCATCATCGATGCCGCCACCAAAACCCTCTGGATCCAGCACCCTAAATTCGTGGATGCGGTGATTCTTGATCGCATCGTCATGGCCCGGGAGCGGGGGGTCAAGGTGCGGGTGCTCTGCGGTGGCAAGCACGGCATTAGTGATTGGGACATCTATGACACCTTCAGTTCCCTGCGTTTAATGGAGCGTTTTGGGGTTAAGATTCGCCGCCAAAAACACCTAAAGCTGCACGCTAAGCTTATTTTGATCGATGGATCGCAGTGCCAGGTCGGTTCCATGAATATCGACCGCAGTGCCTTTGATTTGCGCCGCGAGTTGGGGATTGAAAGTGATGCTCCCGACGTGGTGAACCGCCTGCGCGAAACCTTCCAGATTGATTGGGACCAGGCCGCCCGCTATCACGCCCCCGATCCACTCGACCCGAGCCTGCATGGGGAAGGAGAACTGCCGCCTGATCCCCATTTTGTGCATGATTGAGCCGCGACATGAGTGAGCCCAAGGCAATTCCTGCATCCGTGCCATCCCCCGAGGCTGAAGGCCTCGCTCCACCGCCGGACCACTGGCAATTGTTTTTCGGGATGATGCAGGTGGCCCTCTCCGCCTTTGGCGGCGGCCTTTCGGCCTGGAGTCAGCGCATAATTGTCGAAGAGAAACGCTGGATGAATAACACCAGCTTCCTCACCGGACTCACCGTGGCCCGTCTCTTTCCTGGGCCCAATCAAATCAACATGGCCGTGTACATCGGCGCCCGCTTCCAGGGCCTTAGCGGTGCCATGGCGGCTCTGGCAGGGATGCTGCTGGTGCCCTTCATCCTGCTGATGCTGGTGGGCCTGGCCTACTTCAGCTTCCGCAGCCTGCCCCTGGTAGATCGCCTTCTGGCTGGCGTGGTCACCGCCGCGGCAGGCCTGGCCCTGTCGATGGGCTTCAAGATCCTGCACCAATACCAGCGCGATCCCGTCGCCCTGTTGTTGGCTTTGGCCACCTTCTTGGCGATGGCCGTGTTTCATATCCGCCTGATTCCGGTGGTCGTGGTGGCGGGTCCCCTGGCCATGGCCTGGTACTGGCCCCGGGGCGCCGCTGGCCCAGGAGTGGATCGATGATGGCTGCCCTGCTGTTGGTCAGCGATTGCACCCCCAAGTCCCTGGGGGATTTGGCCAATTTGCTGGCGGTGATCCGTGATTTTCTCTCCCTATCGCTGTTCTCCCTGGGAGGGGGGAACACCCTGCTCTCGGAATATCACTATCTGAGCGTCAGCGAATACTGCTGGATCAGCTCCAATCAGTTTGCCGATCTTTATGCCCTGGCCGAAGCGGCCCCCGGGCCCAGTTCGATGCTGGTGGGCTTGCTTGGCATGGGCGCTGCCTGGCGGGAGGGGCCTGGCTGGGCCCTGGCCAGTGCTGTCGTGGCTGAAATCGCGATTTTGCTGCCCTCCACCCTGTTAATGGTGATCGCCGCCTTGAGTTGGAACCGGTTTCGCGATTCCCCCTGGCGCATCGCCTTTGAACGGGGCCTGGGGCCGATCACCCTCGGCATCCTGTTTGCCGTGGGCCTCAAGATCCTCCACACCGCCGACCACGGCGTTCCGGCCTACCTGGTGTCGATCGTGGTCTGTGTGTTGACCCTGCGAACCCGGATTTCGCCCCTCTGGTTCATGGCGATTGCGGGGGTGCTCGGCGGCTTTGGCGTGATCAATCGCTAAGGGCCCTAATCGGGGAGGCCCCAGATCGGTTCGGCCGGTTCGATCGCGATGGCGCCGCCCACCAAGAGGGCCTGTTCCGCGTAGCCCCGCGGTGGCAGGTCCTCCGGCCCCCGGGCCACCGACTCGGCGATGCGCAACTGCAGGGGCCGCAGTTGCATGGCCACGATCCGGGCCTGGTGGTTGCCCTGGCAGCCGGCGTGGGCCACCCCGCGCAGGCGTCCCCACACGCGCACGTCGCCCGCGGCGCTGATCCGTGCCCCCGGGTTGACATCGCCGAGCAGCAGCACCGAACCCTCCACCTGCAGGTGGTCGCCGGAGCGCAGGGTGCCCTGGTGGATGGTCAGGCCGAGGCCCTGGGGTTCCGTTGGGTCGGTTGGTTCATGGGCGGCGTAGGCCGCTGTCCCGTCCTCCGGTCGCTGCAGCTGGGTCACCACTCCCAGGCTGGCGGCGGCCACCAGGGCTTCCGGCACTGGCGCTTCCACCCGCACCAGCCGCAGGCCCCGTTGCAGCAGCAGCGGTTCCAGCTCCCTCAGGTCCGCCACGGTGAGGAGCCAGTCGCCGGTCGCCAGCACGAGCTCCTCGCTGAGCCATTCCCCCCGGGGCGGCAGGGCCCCGAGGGCATAGCCCACCTCCGCCACCAGGCTGCCGGTGGCGCTGGCGGCGGCGGCGAGCCTCAGCCTGTGGGGCTGGCTGGCGGCGGTGGCCAGCAGCAGTTGGGAGGCCATGGCTGGAACCCTGTTAGTGGGCGATCCCGTTATCCCAGCATCCGGCCAGCCCTGGCAACGGGCCCATTCCCCTTGCGCAGACCCTCAGGTCGGCCTATCCGCCCCCGCCAGGGCCGTGCCAAGGGTCGCCCTCAGGGGGCCGCTCACCTCCTGGGGGTGGATCAGCCAGGCGATTTCCACTGGCTTGATCAGGCTGCGCACCAGGGGCGAACTCTGCTCCAGGGCCCTGAGATTGCGGCCATCCCAGAGCCGCAGGCCCCCCTTATAGGGGTGGTAGCCGCGGCTCTGGTGTTGGTGCAGGCCGCAGTGGAGCTCCGCCTCAAGGCCCTGGGCCCGGCAGAGCTGGCGCGCTTGGGCCAGCAGTTCCAGCCGTTGGGCCGGGGCCAGGGCGCTGACATCACTGGCCTTGAGCAGCCGCCGATCCAGTAGGCGCTCGCACAGGCTGCGCAAACCGGCTGGACCCTCTTCGCGCCAGCGCAGCAGGTGGTAGCCGGTACGCAGGTCATCGTTGGCGAGGAAGTCGTCGTCGCCCAACTGATCGGGCTGCCAGAGCCAGCGGGCCATCACCCGATCGGCTTTTACCAGGGTTGGCCCGAGCCGGCGGGCGGTGGTGATTGTCTGGCTGAGGAGCCAGTTGCAGACCATGTTGAGCCGGTGGTTGTAGACGCTCCGGTACATCAGGTTGCGCACTACCAGGTAGTGCTCCACCGCCATCAGGCCCTTGGGATGGATGGCGATGTTGCCATCGGGAGCCAGGGTGAGGGCAGCGAGAATCCGCTCCAGGTCCAGCTGGCCGAAGCGGGTGCCGGTGCTGTAGCTGTCGCGTAGCAGGTAGTCGAGCCGGTCGCAATCCAGCTGGCTGCTCACCAGGGCCTTAATGGCGGGTTCCGGGTACTGGCCGTGTTCGAGCAGGCCGGCCACGGCTTGGGCGGTGCCGGGGGCGTAGGCCTCGAGGCGATCGCGCAGGGCGGGGTGCTGGCGCACCAGTCGCGCCGACCAAACCTCATGGCGCAGGCCATACATCTCCTCACCGGAATGGCTCAGGGGCCCGTGGCCCACGTCATGGAGCAGGGCAGCGGCCAGCAGCACGCCGCGGTGGTCCTCTAGGGCGGGCTTCAGGGCCACCAGGCCATCAAAGGCCTGGCGAGCCAGGTGTAACACCCCAAGCGAATGGGTGAAGCGGCTCGATTCGGCCCCATGGAAGGTGAGAAATGCCGGCCCTAGCTGGCGGATGCGCCGTAGGCGCTGGAAGGGGGCCGTGTCGATAAGGTCCATGGCCATGGCCTCGGCCGGCCGGCTGCGCTCGAGCCGGATCCCCCCATGCAGGGGGTCGTGGTAGGTGCGCTGGCTCATGGTTGAACCGCCTGGGCGGATGGGGCTTGGGGAGACGCCTCCAGGCGTGCCACCAGGCTGGTGGCGGCGCTCTCCAGCCAGGCGTCGTCACTGCCGCCTGGATCGAGCGGTTCAGGACCAGCCAACCGTTGGTCTGGCTCGATGCCCTGGTTCTGGATGTCGCGGCCGCTGGGGGTGGCATAACGGGCCACGGTCACGGCCAGGCCGCTGCCATCGCCCAGGCCGATCAGGGTTTGGATCAGGCCCTTGCCAAAGGTGCGCTCCCCCAGCAGGGGGGAGCGGCCATCGTCCTGGAGGGCGCCGGCCAGGATTTCGCTGGCGCTGGCGGTGCCGCCATTGACCAGGGTCACCATCGGCCCCGAGTAGAGGCTGCCGGGGCTGGCCTGCTGGGGTGACTCCAGGCCGTCGCGCCCCATGGTCGCCACGATCGGCTGGCCATCGAGCAGGTCGTCGGCGCTGGCCAGGCCCGCGGCCACCAGGCCGCCGGAGTTGTTACGCAGATCCAGTATCACCCCTTCCACCCCGCTGCGTTCGAAGCCGCCGAGGGCTTCGCGCAATTGGGAGGGCACGGGCTCGCTGAACTGGCTGATGCGCACGTAGCCCAGCCTGTGGCCGCGTCGCTCGATCAGCTTTTCGCGCACCGGCTTGATCGCCACCTCCCGCCGTTCCAGTTCCACTTCCCGCTCCTTCCCATTGGCCTGAAGTAGCTGCACCAAAACCCGGGAGCCGGCGGGGCCCCGCAATCGGGCCGCCGTGCCCTCCAGCCCCAGGTCGCTGGTCAAAACCCCATCCACCCGCACCAGGTCGCTGCCACTGACGATGCCCGCCTGGTCGGCGGGGGATTCCTCCAGGGGGGCGATCACGACGATCGACGCGTCGTTCCCCTGGTCAGGCGCCTCGGGGCGCAGGCCCAGTTGCAGTCCCACCCCACTCACCGTGCCTTCAGTGTTGGCCTTGAGGCTGGCGAAATCGGCTGGCCGCAGTAGCCGGGTGTAGGGATCGCCCAGGGGCGCCAGCATCGCCTCGATCGCCCCGTAGGCGTCCTCACTGCTCTGGATCGACTTCTCCATGGCCTTCTGGCGCAGCCGCCGCCAGTTCACGGACTCAAAACGATCCGGATCGACATAGCTCTGGTTCACCAGGCGCCAGCTCTCCACCACCAGCTGCTGGGCATCGCTCAGGGCCCAGCAGCTCGCGGGTTGGGCCAGCAGAAGCAGCAGGGCTAGGGCGCCCGCCAGCACTCCGGGGGCCACCCCGGGGGCAACTGTTGCAATGGGTTGAGCCCTGGGGCGAGGAGGCATCACTTGGCTCACGGCCGGCTCGGGGCGATCGGTAGACTCTGCCAACCAAACCATCTCGCTGCATGGCGAATTCCTCCCCCGCTTCCAGCGGATCGTCCTCACCGGTCTACGACTGGTTTCAGGAGCGACTGGAGATCCAGGACATTGTTGACGACATCGGCGCCAAGTACGTGCCCCCGCACGTCAACATTTTTTACTGCCTTGGTGGCATCACCCTGGTCTGCTTCCTGATCCAGTTCGCGACCGGGTTCGCGATGACCTTCTACTACAAGCCCACCGTGGCGGAGGCCTACGCCTCCGTCCAGTACCTCATGACCGATGTCAGCTTCGGCTGGCTGATCCGTTCGGTCCATCGCTGGAGCGCCAGCATGATGGTGCTGATGCTGATTCTGCACGTGTTCCGCGTGTACCTCACCGGTGGCTTCAAGCGTCCCCGCGAGCTCACCTGGGTCACAGGTGTCACCATGGCCGTGATCACCGTCTCCTTCGGCGTCACCGGCTATTCCCTGCCCTGGGACCAACTCGGCTATTGGGCCGTGAAGATCGTCAGCGGCGTGCCCGCTGCCGTTCCCGTGATCGGCGACTTTATGGTGGAGCTGCTGCGCGGCGGCGAGAGTGTCGGCCAGTCGACCCTCACGCGCTTCTACAGCCTGCATACCTTCGTGATGCCCTGGCTGCTGGCGGTGTTCATGCTGTTGCACTTCCTGATGATCCGCAAACAGGGCATCTCCGGTCCCCTTTGATCGCTAAAGCACCCTTTCATCTCACCTGACCACCACCCCAATCCCATTCCCCAGGGCCAGCTATGCACGTCCTTAAGAAGCCTGATCTGAGCGATCCCAAGCTGCGGGCCAAACTGGCCAAGGGCATGGGTCACAACTACTACGGTGAACCCGCCTGGCCCAACGACCTGCTCTACATCTTCCCGGTTGTGATCCTTGGCACGATCGCCTGTGTGGTCGGTCTGGCCGTCCTTGACCCCGCCATGCTGGGCGACAAGGCCGATCCATTCGCTACTCCCCTGGAAATCCTTCCCGAGTGGTATCTCTATCCCGTCTTCCAGATCCTGCGGGTCGTTCCCAATAAATTGCTGGGCATCGCCCTGCAGACCATGATCCCCCTGGGATTGATGTTGATTCCTTTCATCGAAAGCTTCAACAAGTTCCAGAACCCCTTCCGCCGTCCCGTGGCCATGGCCGCCTTCCTGTTCGGCACCGTGTTTGCGATCTATCTCGGCATTGGCGCCGCCATGCCGATTGATAAGTCCCTCTCCCTGGGACTGTTCTGAACCCCTTGGGGTTCCCCAGTTCAATCAGCCCTAAAGCACACCCTGAAACTCCGGCTTTTGGCCGGAGTTTTTTTTGTGTGTTGCGGGCAAGTCGCGTGCCCCTGACGACTTCGATCCCACCAGCCGTCGCCAGACCCCATGAATCAGCCGTAGGAGCCTGGCCCCGCAGGAAGTCCGTGCCAGCTCCCTAAGGCCGCTGGAGCTTGCACCAGCGTTGATGGGCGTGGACTAGGGCTTCAGGGGGCCCGGAAGGGCCAGATCTAGGCCTATGCCGCCGAAGCACCAGGCGCCTGGAATTGTTTTTGCATAGAAACTGCCATCGCAGCAACGCTTTATCGGGCCCGCACTCACGAGCCAGCCCTGGGTCGCCAGGGCGGGCCGGAGCAGAGCCAGTCCGGGCGCGACCGTCCAAATTATTGCTCCCTTGTTTCGGTTCGCAACAAGAAAAAAGCTAGGGCCGTGGGCCAAGCCCATTGCCCCGACTGGCACCTAGCCCCCATCTGCGCCCTAGGGGGGCTTCGTTCAAGAGCCTGAGCCGCCCCTCCATTGAGACTCTCCTAGGAAAAGGGCGGTTTAGGTGCTATGGTTATTGACTGCACGCCAAGGAAGGGGTTCACCCCCTGGATTTGGTGTTAGCAGGACCACTGAGGAGCCGAAAGGCCTTGATGTGGTCGAACCAAGCAGTTGAGGGAGGCGCAAGCCACCGATGCTGTAGGTTCACTGAGTGGTCGCTGAGAGGCGCCGCAGCCTGAAAACAAGGAGAGAAGCCGAGAGATTGGCTTTGCTTTAAGCGGAAGGGCGCACCTAGACAACTAAAAAAGTTTAGGAACTGACGCTTTTGCTGCGTCATGGACCTAGGGCTGGAGTGACTCACTTGACGTGGTCGACCCAGTTTTAAGTTTGTGGCCGAATAGCAGCAAAGGTGTGAGGTCCCGTCAAAAGAAACAAGCAATAGAGATCTGTTGCGGTTGTCTGGGAAACCTTCTCACGAGGCAGACCAGATGAATGGCTGTGATGGATTGAATTGCGACCGGATCTGAGATCCTGGAAAGTTACTTGAGGCAATGTT